>JAFSMX010000010.1 GCA_017447725.1 Bacilli bacterium | reverse complement strand
GCATTATTGGATTGAATCATCAAAGATGATTAAATATTTTATTCAAAAATTTGAAGGATCACTTTTAAGAGAACTCAATGAAATTGCGAGGACATTCTCTAATTGGTTTGATGAAATTGTAAATGCTTACGCTAAAACATCGCTTGGGTTTTGTGTAACAAATGCTGTTGCTGAAGCAAACAACAACACAATCCAAACGTTGATTGATGTTGGCTATGGTTATGGTAATTTCGAACGTTTAAGAAACCGTGTTTTATACATTAACCGCAATATGAAAACCAACCCGGAATAGTCCGAGTTGGCTGTGTTAAACCACATTTAATTTCATATCTATACGATATGTGATTTTCGGTTAAAACCACAGAAAACCACAATTTACTTCATAGAGCCATTATTTTAAAGCTTCGTCTTTTGTTTTGAAGACTTCTTCATCAAAGCGATACATCACTTTAAGTGATTTAGTGAAGAGTCGAGCCTTACCATGCTTGTGACCGCATTTGAAGACTTTAATAGCTTTATTGTCTTGTTTAATCCACTTGTGGAAAACATAGAAAGTGTTTGTGCTACCAACAATGCCGCCAACTCTGTTGTCACCAGTAACAGCACCATAGTTAGCACACTTACTTATAGTTCCATAGTCATATGTGCCGGCCGTAATACCAGCAGCGCTTCCGCCAGATGTTATAGAACCATAGTTCACACAATTGGTAATCGTTGGTTTATATCCTGCAGCAGAAATTCCACCAGCACTGGTACTACCATTGGTTCTTACAGTAACAAAACTGTAACATTTGTCAGCAGTTCCTTGGTAAAGATAGTCTATAATGCCAGCAGCAGATTCTGAAGATGATGTAACTTCACCGCGAACAGTCAAATTTTTAACAGTTCCACTACGAACCTGTCCAAAAAGACTATTCGCTGAACGAGATGAGGTATCGTTAATATAAAGACCATAAATTGTATAGCCATCACCATCAAATGTTCCGCGGAAATCTCTATTATCTGGATAACCAATTGGAACCCATTGGTTTTCAGAGCCACCTTGAAGATCAATATCGCTTGTCAAAATCGCGTATTTATTACGATTTGCTGCTTTTGACTGATTATTGATGTAGTTTCTAAACCATTCAAGTTCCTCAGCAGTTCCAATTTTATATGGATCAGCTGATGTTCCAGAACCTTTTGGTTGAACTGGGGCTCCTTTAATTAAGCGAAGATCAGATGGAATTTCATCTTTGACTGCAACGCTCTTCTTTGATGAATTTGTAAGAACGCCAGAAAGAAGAGAAACACCAAGTGTTCCACAGATTAATATTCCGTATATTTTCTTCATAAATAACCTCCCGAATTATTTATTTAAATAAGAATATTAAAATAATAAACAAAAGAGTGTCACAAAAGTGCCACACTTTAATAAATTAATAATAAATTATTCGTCCTTGAACACTGCCCAAGGGTATTGAATCATGTATTCCCCGCGGTACATTCGTACGGCATCTGGGTTATCTTTTTTATATTCAAATGCGTCACAATCAACTTTGTTGATATCAATCGCGCATTCGTTATGTCTTTTGATAAAAACATCACCACAGTTAATCGCGTTGAAGGAGTTTTTAATATCCGCGATTAAATTTCTTAAATAAGATTTATGATCTTCTTCCCAAAGAACGGCGTTAAGTTCGTTAACATTGACCATTGAACCTTCTCGGTCGACTAGATAAGCGACCACTTCTTTGGATTTTTGATAAGCGAATTTCACTGGTTCACCTTGGTAGAAAATTTCAAAGTTTCCAAAACATTTAATTTGGATTTTCTTTGTTGGTTGAAGTTCAACTAAACCTTCGAGTTGTTCAAGTTCTTTTTTGATCTTATCGACATTGACTGGTTTAGTCACATAACCCGAAGCATGAACTTTAAATGCATCCAAGGCATAGTTATCGTAGGCGGTCACAAAAATGACCTTTGTTTGCGGGTTGATCGCTTTGAGTTTTTTAGCGAGTTGAATGCCATTTAAGTGCGGCATTTCAATATCTAAAAAAGCAAGATCAATTCGATTCTTTTTTGCTTCTTCAAGCGCTTTATCAGGGTTAGAGAAAGATACTAACTCTTCGCCTTTTAGAACACTTTTGACGGTGTTAACTAGACGTAGTAATTGAAGTTCTTCATCATCAACTAAAAGGATTCTCATTTTTTCTCCTTATAGAACTTAACAGTTGTGCTTGTTCCGATACCTGGTTCACTTTGAATGATTAAATCTGCGTGACACATACTTTTTAAACGGTTCTTAATGTTATTGATTCCAATATGTTTATTTGAACCAAAGTCGATTGTCTTTGGATCAAAACCCACTCCATCATCTTTAATCGTGACGATGTAGGCGTCTTCGACTTCCTCGGTCTTAAAGAGGAGAGTGCCTCCTTCAACCTTTTTTAAAATGCCGTGTTTCACCGCATTTTCGACTAAAGGTTGAAGAGATAAAGGTGGGACATAAAAGTCCGTTGTTTGAATGTCATAAACGACATGTAGGCGCTCATTAAAACGAACTTTCTCTAAAGAGACATATGTTTGAATATGACGAAGTTCATCTTCAAATGGGATGAGACTTGTTTGAGTAAGACTAGATAAGTTATGACGTAAATACTCTGTAAAGTCATCTAAAGCTTTCTGGGCTTTATATTGGTCGATTGGGATTAATGTTGAGATGGAAGATAAAGAGTTATAGATGAAGTGCGGTTGAATCTGCGACATCATGATTTTAATCTGGGCTTCTTCGTTCTTCTCTTTGGCCTCACTTAATTGAATATTTCTGGTCATGTTTAAAAATAAAAAGAGCATTTCAATCGCGATAATGATGGAGAGATACGCAATAGCGTATCCTTTAAAGAAGTTCTGTAAGATAATCGCGATTAAAGGAAGAATGCAATATGAACCAAACGCGAGTTTCTCACGAAGGTTAAGTTTCTTATTAAACACCGTGATCACAAAGATAATAATAAATAAGACAAATTGATATCCTTGGGAGATCAGCATTGTTTTGCTTCGGGTGTATACGCCATTTACAGAGGTAAAGAATATTCCGGTAAAAATGTTTACAATATCTAAAATAACAAAGATGGAGAAAAGAGCGAGATTAACGACATTTAACTTTTGCTTCGTCTTCTTTTCTAGATCGATATATTCAATCGTATAAAGATAAAGAAGCAAAGCTTCAATGTTATTAAAAATATAAAAAACTGTATAAAACGAGATGATGAATGGATCACTTGTGTAATTCGCTTTAATTAAAGTGAATGTGAGATAAGTCGCGAAGTGTAGAACAGTAAAAAGAAGGAAGTTTAATAGACGAGTTCCATCTTTTCCACGGTTCTTTTTCACAAGGACATTTAAGGCATGGATGAAAAGAATTCCAATTCCAATAATACAAACAGTTGCATTAAAAATGGCATTTCCACTCATATTGATAGTTATTATACCACCTATTAGTTAATACTAACAAAAAGATAAACAAAAAGGCTGACCATATTGGATCAGCCTAATCTAGATTAATTATTTCTTACAGTAGCATTTGTGGTACTGATTAAGAAGGGTTTTACCTTTCAAAGCACAGGACGCACACTCTCCTGTTGGAAGACCTTTTTTCTTTTTGTAGATGTATCTTCCAAGCAGGAGAAGGAAAAAAGCAAGTGTTAACACAACAACGAGGATTTCAATCCATAAGGTATTTGGATTCTGAAACATTACTTTTTTCCTTTCTCTTACTTATGAATAAGTAATTAAGCTAATTTAGAGTCTTGTTTTCTTTCGTAATGACGAAGATAGAAAACAGTTAAGACACCTAACGCGATAAACACCGCGGTGCATGGGATTGCCCAAGCAAGGGTATCAGTGCTAAACATGCTTAAGAAGCAGTAGACGAAGGAAGCACCAATAAATGAGGCAACAATCCAGAAGAGGAGTGTCCATTTAAATGTTCCTTTTTGAAGTTCGCCTTTAGCAGTAGCACATGCGGCAAAGCATGGGATAGTGAGCATATTAAAGGCGATAAAGGCAATCGCACCTGGCCAAGTTATGCCAGTGTTGGTAATCATTACCACCGCTTCAGCAACACCTTCTTCTGTTCCTTCAAAGCCAGCAACAATAGCAGCGGCCAAAACAGAGAATGTCGCGATAACGTTTTCTTTGGCAATAAGACCAGTAATAGCGGCAACAGCGAACACCCAGCCAAAGGCTGAAAGTTGTGAGCCAAAGCCAAGTGGGGTAAATAATGGTTGAATGAATTTACCAATACTAGCCAAAATGGAATCTTCCATTTCGCACATCTGCCAATCCCAACCAAAGTTACTTAAGAACCAAATAATGATTGTCGAAGCTAAGATAATTGTGAAAGCTTTCTTAACGAAGTGTTTGGCCTTATCCCAGAGGTGGATCATTAAAGCACGGAATTGTGGCCAGTGGTATTGAGGTAACTCCATAATAAATGGAGCAGCTTCACCACGTTGGGTGGAGTGTCTCATGATGAGAACAGCGATAATCGCTGTAATGACACCAACAACATACATCGAGTAGGTGATGACGTCGACACTACTAAAGCCGAAGACTTCACAAACACCACCAGCAATGGCGACTAAGATTGGTAACTTCGCGCCACAAGAGAAGAATGGGATAACACGAATGGTAGCAACCTTTTCATGTTCATCCGCTAAAGTACGGGTATTAATCATTGCTGGAACAGAGCAACCAAATCCCATAATCATTGGGATAAATGCTCGTCCAGAGAGACCGAATTTTCTAAAGATACGGTCTAAGATGAAGGCGACACGAGCCATGTAGCCGGTGTCCTCCATAGTGGAGAAGAAGAGGAAAAGAACCAAGATTTGCGGTAAAAATCCAAGAATGGCGAATAATCCAGAGAGGACTCCATCGCATAAGAATCCGGTTAACCAGTGTCCTTCTCCTAAGCCACTAGCCATGGCACCACTAACGGCATCAATAATCGCACTAAACGACATATCGAAGAAGTTAAAGAGGATGACACCTGGAGAGTTAATTCCACCATCAGTCCAGAATAATCCTTCATAAATACTTCCTTCAAATGATGGAGCAGCATCTTTAAAGAGTCCACCAAGGAAGAAGAGGTTTTCACTAAATGTGAGGTGGAAGACAAAGAAGAGGATGACGGCAAAGATGAGTAATCCCCACACCTTGTGTGTTAAGACTTTATCGATGCGGTCGGATTTGGTTTCTTTGACTTCCTTCTTTTCATTTTCAGCTAGTTCAGAGTGAACAATGACTTTCGAGAAGTTTTTGGAGATGTAGTTATAACGTTCATCCGCGATGATGGCTTCGATATCGTTACCGAATGTTTCATCGTGGAGAGTTTGTTTGAATTCTTCCACCATTGGTAGAAGTTCTTCATGCATCTTCGCTTCGATCTCATCGTTTTCCACGAGTTTAATCGCGTGGAAGAGTGGGTTTTCCACTTTCTTGCCTTTAAAGGCAATCTTGACATCTCCGACGAGATGTTTGAGATCTTTACTTTCTAAAACAGTGACTCCTTCACGTTTCTTTTCACTAGCTTCAAAAGCACGTTCCATGAGTTCTTTTAAGTTAGCTTCCTCTAAAGCAGAGATTTTGACGACTGGAACGCCAAGTTTCTTTTCAAGAACTTTTTCGTCTAATGAGTCACCATTTTTCTCAAGAACATCCATCATGTTGACTGCCACAACGACAGGAACATCGATTTCAAGAAGTTGAGTTGTGAGATATAAGTTTCTCTCTAAGTTTGTTGCATCAACAATGTTGATGACACAATCTGGTTTTTCATCCAGAATGTAGTTTCGAGAGATAACTTCCTCACTAGTGTATGGGGAGAGGGAATAAATTCCTGGTAGGTCAATGATTTTGATTGGTTCAGATAGTTTCTTATAGACACCATCTTTCTTTTCCACAGTGACACCTGGCCAGTTACCAACGTGAGCTGTGCTACCAGTTAAGTTATTAAAGAGAGTTGTTTTTCCGCAGTTTGGGTTACCTGCTAAAGCAAAGCGTTTCATACTATTTCTTTTCCTCCACTTCTAGAAGGACTAAAGCGGCTTCGCTTTTTCTTAAGGTGAGTTCATAACCACGAATGGTTACTTCAAGTGGGTCTCCTAAAGGAGCTTTCTTTCTAAGGTAGACAGTTGCACCTGGGGTAACACCCATGTCAAAGAGTCTACGACGGAGACGACCTTCACCTTCTACTTTTTTTATTAGGCCAGTCTCGCCTATTTGAAATTCATCTAGTTTTTTTAGCATAAATTCCTTCCTTTCTTATGCAACCAGAATTTTGTTAGCGATGGAACGATCCAACGCGAGTCGTCCTTCTTTGACGGCAAGCACTACACCACCGTTAACCGAAGAGATGACTTTCACGGAGGCATTCACTAAAATTCCAAGACTTTCCAGATGTTTCTTTGTTTTATCATCAGTGAGCACTCGGACAATCTTCACATCCGTATTTAATGGAGCTAAACAGATTGGCATTTTAATAACCTCCTTCAAAAAGTTAGGATTTCCTAACCAACAATATTATAGACCTCGTTGTACGTAAGTAAAGAAAAAAGTTAGGAAATCCTAACTCTTTCACTTTTTATAAATGTGATAAACCTATTGGTTTATTTTCCTTTTTCTTCGTAGTGTTTCTTAATTAATTCCCAGGTTTTATCAGAGATATCATGTTCCATGCGGCAAGCATCATCGGAGGCGGTTTCTTCATCAACTCCTAAAGCAAGTAACATCTTGGTGAGAATAACGTGTTTTTCTAAAGTTTTCTTAGCAATTTCTTCTCCGCTTGGAGTTAAAGTAATCGCTCCTTTTTGACCAATTTCGATATAGCCTTGGTCTTTCAGTTTTCCCATGGCTTCAGAGACAGAAGGTTTAGAGAAAGACATTTCACGAGCAATATCAACGGCGTGAACTTCTTCTTTAATATCAGATAATTGAAGGATCTTTTCTAAATAGTCTTCTGTGGATTCGTAGCGTTTCATATTTCTTATTATATTATAATACTTCTTTATTTAGATAAAAGATTAGAACTGAATACAATCAAGAGCAAGCATAATGACAAAACCGAAGATGAATGACCAAACTCCATAATGGTCATGACCTTCACTTGTCATTTCTGGAATCATTTCTTCAGCAACGACGTAGATCATGCAACCAGCAGCAAACGCAAGAGCCCATGGCATAATTC
>JAFSMX010000009.1 GCA_017447725.1 Bacilli bacterium | reverse complement strand
TGTGCTTGTACACCAGATAACTACTCTGCGGAAGGTTCTAAATCCAAACTTTCTAGCAATGGCTACACTGTCGAAGTTTACTCATCCGAAGAAGCGAAGTCTCGTATCAAAGGTTTAGACTATAGTGTTGCTGAATTTACGAACGCTTTATATGCCGAAAAAGGTGCGGATGAAAACAAAGATCTTTTTCTTGCTTTCTATTTCAAGAGCATCTCTGATTGCGATAAATTCGTTGATGCGAACATCGTTCTTATGAATGATTATGGTAGTGCTAACTTAGGCGAAAACTTAACCAAGAAGGTTGGTTCCCATAATAACGTGGCCTACGTTGGTTCTGAAACATCATTTGACGCTGCTTTCTAATTAATCAACTAACATAAAAAGTGTCCATCGATTGGACACTTTTTTAGTTATCTATTCCACCACAACCGTGATTGTTGGGTGAGAATTTTTATATTCGTAGGAATAAGATTTAGATAAGTCTTTGACGAGAGTTAAACCAAATCCACCTGGTTCAAGTTCGTCATCAAACTTATCAAGGTGTTTCTCTTGATGGTTCTTAAATGGGTTAAAGTCACTACCATTATTACATAAGACAAGTTGTAACCCATCCTTCACTAAAGAGAATTCAACGTTAATTTCTAAATCATCTTTCTTTTCATAAGAGATGTAGTTATTTAAGATTTCATCTAAGATGACTCCCACTGATGCTTTTGTTTTCTCACTTAAGAAGGAGAACTTTTCCTTAAACTTGTCAACCGCATCAGTGATGATGTGATAGTCGCTACCTTCATAGTGAAGTTTCAGTTCAGCGGAACAAGACTTCACTAACAGCATTGTTACATCATCGAATTGGTCTTTACTATTAGTAAACGAATCGAAGGATGTGTTAATACGGTTAATGACTTCATCAAGTGGAAGTGCACTGGAATCTTTCAGTGCTTCTTCAATACGAGCATAACCAAATTCTTCGTTGTTCTTATTGATTGATTCATTTAATCCGTCGGTGAACATTAAAAGGTAATCACCTTTTTTAAATTCGTGTGATTCTTCAACAAAGACATGGTTTTCTTCAACTCCTAAAACAACGTTAGAGACTCCGTCTAACTTAATAACTTTGTTATTCGAGACAAGATAAGGCTTTTCATGTCCGGCGTTAACATAGTTAATCTTGTTCTTCTTAAAGTCGATGACTCCAATAAATGAAGTAATGAATAAGAGTTCGTTATTGTTTTTAGCAAGGATTTTGTTCACTGAAGAAATGGCATCAACAAGATTCTGATATGATTGAACAGCAGATTTGATCAGTTCCTTACCTTTCATCATAAATAAGGAGGCTGGAATACCTTTACCAGAAACATCTGCGACGATTAATGCGAGACGATGATCATCAAGGTAGAAGTAGTCATAGAAGTCTCCTCCGACTTCTTTAGCTGGTTTAATGTAGGCGCGGATTGATGTTTGAGAATCATCAAATGTGCGGTTAGGTAATGAATCAAGTTGAATTTTACTTGCGACATTTAGTTCCGCATTTGTACGTTCTTTCTCTTTTGCTTCCTGATGGATAATATCAACATAGTTGATAATGGCTCTTTCCATTTCATTAAAAGAATCAGCTAGATCTCTCATTTCGTCATGAGATTTCACCTCAATATCCACGACATCTTTCAATTTCTTATTTACTAAGCGCTCTCTAATATCGCTTGAGGCTTTCGAAAGTTTATTAATGTTACGAACAAAAAGAAGATAGGAGAACAATGTATAAATGGCGATTAAGACTAAGGACGATAAACCAATAATGAGAAGTTCATTTTTTAAAATGTTCAATGTTTCCTGATGAACTTTCTCTAAACTATACTGAATGGACACATAAGCGATGAGCTCTGGATTAACTTCATCACGTGAATAAACCGCGGTATAACGTGTTTGATATCCGTTTAAAACAAGAATTGGGTGTTTTTCACTTGTTGGTATATCACCTTCACTAAGTTGGTAATATGTTCCTGGAATATGGAAATAATCGTTTTCTTTTCGTTCACTATCATCCATTCTTGTATCAGCAAGGAAAACCATGCGGTTATTGTCATCAATATAGTAAGCAAACACAGAAATAGTGTCGCTTGACATCTGGAAATTATTTAGTAAGTTCGTGATTGTATAATACGCCGCTTTTAAGTCGGCTTCTGGTTTAGTTAAGAAACCAAAATGTGGGTCATGCGGATATAACCATGGATAAAGTTCAGCGTAATATTTGGCGTATTCAGCGAATGATTCGTTTTCGCCTTGCTGACGTTTCTCTGGATCTTCATCATAAATCTTTTTAATGTATTGTTTCGAATAGTCGAAAGCGTCAACATATGCGTCGGTGTTAGTACTATCGTTATTCGTAAAGACTTCATCCACCGCATCAAGGGTGTGGTTAATGTTCTCTAAATAGTTCTTTTCAACTTGTTTTTTCTGGTTGAAATGAGAAACGACAAGAGCTGTGCCCGAAGTTAAAATAGACACAACAATGCCTAAGAGAATAACTTTTAATAGAATTGGGATACGTCGTTTCATAAATAAAAGAATTATTTAACAGTTAGAATGTTATTAAATCCAGTCACCTTAAAGACTTCTTGGCAAACTGGATTTAAATGATGGATTTCTAGTTCTTTATTTTGACTAGCTAAAGACTTTTTTAAAGCAAGAAGAGCACGTAAACCAGCAGAAGAAATGTATTCAAGATCTTTTGCTTCAATAACAACGACCCCTTCTTTAATTTCTTCTTTTTCGACCGCACTTGTAAATTCCTGGGAAGTTACTGTGTCAAGTCGACCTTTAATGTTAATGACGAGCTCTACGCCATGATTGATACTAATTTCCATGATTAAGTCTCCTTTATGGATGTTGTTATTTAAATAATAAGACATCTTGACTAACTTTAAAATAAAGTTCATCAGGATGCTTATTTATTTTTATATTTTATAGTTTGGTTTATGGGTTAGTTGGAACCGGACAGAAACTAACATAGTTTGACCAGGCGACCATGTTAGCGATGTAGTGATCCCAGTTCCAAGAGATGTTTGCTCCACTACCAAAGAAAGCGAACTGTGAATTGCTTTTATACTGCCCATAGGCATCTCTTTGTTTAATTGATGCGAAGCAGGCAACATTTGTGTATGTTTTATCACTTTCGAATTCAACCCACTCTCCTTTAATGCCTTCACAATATTCGGCACCAGATAGATAAACATATCGTTCAAGATCCTCATCATCAAGCCAGATGTGAGGTTCAGCTCCGATATATTTATAACTAACTCGATAAATTGTATCGATTGGAAGAGTCAAATCATAGACATCATCACCACTAACAATACCATCAATCTTGGTTAATACACCCCAAGTTGTATCGTATAGTTCTTCTGGGATGAGACCAATCTTAAATAAATAGTCTTTGAAACTGTAGTTTGTGTTTTTGATGATGTTATAAACGAAGACTTTCAGTTTCATGACTTCGATATGTTCTTTAGAAATGCTAGCAAATTCAGTTAACTTTTCGGCATTATAGTTTTGTAAGTCATCAACAATAATTTTCTTAACGTAAACTTTTTCCTGCCAGTCTGGCCCATAGCCAAAGTGGTAGGCATAGGAGTGAGTTCCGGCATAAACATAACAATCAGAAGCAAAGCAATAGACACTTCCATCGTCTTGGTTACTCTTATAGAATCGTCCGCTTGTTAACTCGTTTTTCACTTCGGCGAATAATGCCTCATAAACACTGATGTCAATATCGCCAGGATTGATGATTCTGACAAAGTCAAAAATCTTTTTCGCGGCATAGAAAGTAGTCGTTAATCTGATCGCGACAAGGTTCATATCAGGTTCAATTTCAAAACCAAAGTTATAGATTGTTCTAAGCATTAAATAGAAGCATTCTAATGGCGAAATAGAAATGGAAGAAACAATATCTTCAGCGGTTAAGGCATAGCAGAAGTTTTTAAATGTATTCACAAACTTATCTATTGTTTGTTGATCTTTGAAATAAGATTTCATCGCGTTAAAGGTTAATGTCTTTAAGATTTCAGCGATTTCCTCATCGCTATAGACGTGATAACTAACCAAATCCGCGATGAAGTCGTTTTCAATTTCTCGATAGGAGTGTCCATCATGGTGACGGATACCGGCTAAAGTATGTTCAAGCTCAGGGAAAACAAACTTTTTGGTTTTGGATTTATCAATGATTTCACCATCAACAGAATAAATTCCGTTATCCGCTGGAAACACGACTTTTCCTGATTGATTATAGTAAATGTTGATTGATGCTTCTTTATGCATCTCTGGGTGAGAATCCATTGCGAAATTATAGTAATAAAGGTAATACGCTGTCGTGTAATTACTAATTTCGCTAATCATTGGAGCAAAGTAATCTGATTTAAAGCTACTCCAAATAGAGTGGGCTTGTAAGAATGTTTGTAAGTAGGCTGACT
>JAFSMX010000008.1 GCA_017447725.1 Bacilli bacterium | reverse complement strand
TGTATCTTCGGCATGCTTAGCAACGGGACTTGTTTCGAAACTATCTAAATTATAAAGCAATTTTTTAATTTATAAATAAACTGATAGTATTTTTCAGCATATTTTTATTTTTTACTTGATTTCTGTTATCTAATTTTCTTTCGAATCTAATTCATCCCAGTCTACTTCTTTAAATTCTTTGTTTAGATCCTTTAAAGCTTTATCAATATAGGACGCATAAACATAATCGATTGAGCGACCATCTAATAATGATTCTCCTTTGAAAATATCAATACTTCGTGGTGAACCAGCCCAATCATATAAGTTAGAAAACAAAAACTTATGAATTTTTAGTCCATCTTGAATATTTTTTATAACGAAATCGGTATGTCTTAATCTATTAGCTGCAAGACCAACAAAATCAGACTCGGCCTTTTCTAATGTTGCTTCATCTTTTATATTTAGTTTATTCTTTAGCACATTTGTGCCTTCATAGACATAGGGGTCTTTCATTATTTATATAACCTCGCTATAGCGAATTCTGCTGTTTCATAATCAATTTCGCCGTGTGAATATAATCTCATAATTCTTTGAGCATCTTGAGAAGGGGCTACTCCATCAACAGTGGCAATTGATTTTGCGAAAGCTAAATCAGTTTCATCATCCGGCAATGTTAATTCAAAAGGTAACCCATTGTTGTTTACTGATGCAGTCAAAAAAAGAGTAATAGCTTGGCTTGTTGTTAATCCTAAACGATTAAAAATCTTGTCAGCTTTTTCTTTTATGTCACCAGTAACTCTTGTATGAACAGTTTCAGTTTTCGCCATATTTTTCCTCAAATATATTGTATCACGTTTGCGATACATATCAATAATCAACAAAAAAAGCCTGAAATTAATCAGGCAATTTAGTAGCATTGGCGCCCCAAGTAGGAATCGAACCCACAACCCCTAGATTCGAAGTCTAGTACTCTATCCAGTTGCGCTATTGGGGCGACTTATACATAAGTATATCAATATTTAATTTTAATAAAATAATAAGTTATTCTTTACTTAGAAAAAGACTCTGAGAAATGCATCGCAGAGTCTTTGATCAATGATTAATTAGATGCTTTTCTTTTTTTAAGAATAAGGCAACCACTAAGAGCTGTTAAAGAAGCAACCGAGACAATGATTACTAATGTAATTTGAGTGGAGCTTTCGCTTGAGAATACACCATCAATAAGCGAATTAGAGGTGCGTGGAGTGAATTTTCCAGCTTCGACTCGACCAATGTAGTCATTATAAGCGCTAGTGCCATAAAGATAGATGACATAGTCATATCTTTGAATTGCTTGAGCAAAGTAGTTTTCAAATTTAACATTTGGATCAGATTCGTGTTCAACACTTAGTAAGAATTCTTTTGCGCTATGAGGTAAATCATCAAATTCGTCCTCGTATGTTGACCAATTCTCTTTTGTTTTATCACAGGTTCCATTAATTCCACCAAGGAAAGATAAGGCCCAAGCATCAGCAAATGCGACTTCTGGTTTACTAATAAAGACATCGTGATGAACTTGTTCGTTTTCATATGCTTTGAAGTAGAACGAATAGGTACCTCCAACATTAACTTTAATCTTCGTGTTATCAAGACTGAAGTTATTATCAAAGATTTCAAGCGAATCATAACTATAATAAGAACTTGATTTGTATTCGATAACAAACTCATCGTTTTTCTGCAAATCGATATAATCGTTATAATGTTCGGATTTACTTTCAGCGTTACGTTTGTAATTATCTAAGACAACTTCAATTTCTTGGTTTCCTCTAGTAATTTTCACTGTAGCAAGGGCATCTGACCATCCATTACTATAATCAGTGACACCGATAACTCCATATTGGTGGAATGTCAAATTTTGGGTTTGGTTCCAGATTTGTTGATCGTTTGGAGTTGTACAATCTTTATTAAATCTCATTCCGATCATACTAGTTGGTTGAAAATTTAATTCGTAGGAAGCAATATAAATTCCATCCTGCAATGGCACCGCCTTAGCAAAATCGGAAAATGCGTTTTTATCGCCACCAAAGAAATAAACACCAAATTTAGCGTTATCGGCTTCCCAACTTCTAAATTCTGTTAAATCTAAATAGATTTCTCCATATGGGAAGTTACCTTTAATGACGCTTTTTCTACCGGCATAGTAGTCAGTGTTTTCCCACCATCCTCTATTGCCTTGACCATCTGTTCCTTCGCCTGGATAATCTCCGTGCGTTGCCCACGAAGTATTCCAGTGACGAATACCGACAACAATATACCAATCAGTTCCCTGATTAAGATAATCTTCTAAAGTATGACCAGAAGCGCCAGTTGATTCAGCTGCGCTCCAGCTTTCTTTTTGGTCAGCAAAATTTGCGTTCCATGTCACAGAAATATTGCCTTCTTTAGTTGTGTTTGCAGCATAGAAGTAATGAGCACACTCTGCTGTTGAATATGGATGCATTTGGTCTGAACCATTAATTTTATGAGTGACTGGATCAAATGATAGTTTGCTTGAAAACAAGCAGAGTAGCCAACCTCTTGAATCCAAAACATTGTCATTGACGCTGAAAGTTGCAGTAACTGAGTTATCACTATTGAAAGTAATTTTTCTATTCGATGGAGTGTAATTAGCGGCATCAGCAGGTGAACAATCAATGTTCGAAGGAGTATTTAAAGCTACGATTCCAAGCGTTAAGGCTACGGCTGGAAGAGCTAATAACATAAGTTTTTTAATTTTCATAACTATTGTTCCTTTTTCTAATTTTTAGAAAGCATTGAAAATAATAGACTTTTGAGAAGTTAATGTCAAATTATTATAATAATTTCGAATAAAATATTACAAAACATTAAATTATGATAAAGTTATTTATATGAAATGCGTAATTATTGGTGCTGGAGCTTCAGGTATTGCTGCGGCAATTAATATTAAAAGAAAATATCCAAATGACGAGGTAATCATTATTGAGCATAGTGATCGTCCACTTCGTAAGATTTTAGCTACCGGAAATGGAAGATGTAATCTTGGTAACGCCAAATTTGATATCAAGAAATACAATCATCCAGAATTGATGGGGTTATTTTCTTATAATGATTACATCGAATACGTTGAATCATATGGATTTAAGACCAAAACAATTGGTGATTTAGTCTATCCTTACAGCGAATCTGCCCAAACAGTTCGTAACCAAATGCTGAAAGAGTTAGAAAAACTTAATGTAAAAATTAACCTTGAAGAAGATTTTATTGATTACAAAGTAAAACCAAATGGAGTTGAGATTAAAACTAATAAAGCAATCTACCAAGCAGATAAACTTATTGTCGCTACTGGTGGTAAATCAACCAAAGGCTTAGGTAATGATGGAAAGATTTATGAAATTTTAAAGTCTCATGGCTACACCATCGCACCTTTAAGACCCGGATTAGTACCAATTAAGACTAAAGAGAACACCAAACTTGTTGATGGATTACGTATTAAAGCTAACGTCACACTACTAGAAAACAGTAAACAAATCTTTAATGAAGATGGAGAAGTTTTATTCAAAAAAGACGGCCTCTCTGGTATCGTTATTTTCAATGCTTCCAATTACATTAAAAACCCACAAAATAAATATGAAATCGTGTTAAATCTTCTTCCTGATTTTAATGGAGAATTGCAGAGAAATCACCAGCAATTCTTGGATAAATCAAAATTTTTGGAAGAATATTTTGCTCCAAAATTAGCGCAATATTTATCCGATCGAATTAGCGATAAAAATTACGTTAAAGATCTCCAAAATTTGAAGTTCACTTTCAAAGATTTTTATGACTACGAAAACAGTCAAATTACAATTGGTGGAGTACAAATTTCGGATATGAATCCAAACTTTGAAAGCAAGAAAGAACCAAACGTATATTTCCTTGGGGAATTACTTGATATGCATGGTCCATGTGGAGGTTATAACCTCACTTGGGCGTTCATTTGTGGACAAAAATTAATGAGTTAATTTCATTTTCTTCATCAAACACTTGATAATTAGAATAATTATTATATAATTTGGTGCTTATGAAGAAGAAAATGACTCAAGAAGAAAGACAAGCTTACCGTAAGGCGAAGACCGCCCTACTGGTTTATTCTATTGTCTGTAATATCCCAGTCTGCTTCTTTTTATGCTTATTCTCATCCATCTCTGCATGTTCATCATTCAGTGATGGAACACTCCATATTGCTTTTAAGCTTTTAAGTTTTAGAGATTTCGCCATTAACTATGGTGTAAGCTTTGTCTTAGCAATGTGCATCTCAAATTTTATTCCGCTTACACGCATTGGAAGATGGTTCACCGCATTATTTGGTGTAAAAAATGATACTTATACAGGAAATATGCAGTATCGCTTACTCGCGACTTTAATATCTTCCTTTATCTTCTTTATCATTATTTCACCACTATTAACAATTCTAAACTGTTTCATCCTTTACCAAAAAGGATGGGAATCAGCAATCTTCTCATTCATTATCAATATGCCGCTCATGCTTCTTGTTGGCTTTGTCTCATCTTTGATCTCAGACATCACCGCCTACAAAGCAGCACATCGAATTGATAATACATTCTAAAGAAAAACCCAGTCGATTAATTATGTGACTGGGTTTTTAATTATAATTTTATCTTCTTTTAAGAAGTGGAAGATCTTCATCAACTTCAACTTCATCTTCTTTTTGAGGTTGGTTTTCTTTGAAGAGATCTGGAAGATCAACATTTCCTTTCGCACGTTCGTCTTCACGCTCTTTACGGGCTTTTTCTCTTTCTTGTTGAACCTTCTTTTCCCATTGAGCTTTATCAGCTAGATAAGCTTCATATGAAGCTTGCTCTTTTTCAGCCTTCGCTTGTTCAGCAAGAGCCTTCTCTTCTTTCTTAGAAAGTTTTTTATCTTCAACTGGTTCAGCCTTCTTAGATTTCTTTGGCTCAGGCTTCTTCTCTTCCTTCACCGCTTTTGCTTTCTTTTCTGGCTTAACAGGTTCGGATTTCTTTTCTTCCTTTGAAGCAGCTTTCGCTTCTTCTTTTTTTGCCTTTTTAGCTTCCTTTTCCGCCTTCTTTGCTTCTAATTTAGCAGCTTTTTTAACTTCCTTTTCGGCTTTCTTGACTTTTTCTTCGGAAATTTCTTCATAATCCGTCGGCTCCATTAGAATTTTAGTAAAGCGCGCGTCAAATTTCCAATCTTTGTCCTCGTAACGATATGGATCGGTTCCTTCGAATTTTACAAGTCGAGTGACATTTCCTCCCGCATCGCGATAGACGTAATACGTTGGCTTTTTATCGACCTTTGACACTTCTCCTTTTTTCTCTTGAGTAACTGGAGCAGATTTCGTTTCTTGAGCTTTACGAGCTTCTTCTTGAGCCTTTAAAGCATCTTCAATAGCCTGACGTTGAGCTTCTTTTTCTTTAGCAAGTTTAGCTTCTTCATTCTTCGAAGGAACTTTCTCAGCTGAAACAGCAGCTTTTTTATTTTTCTTTTCGGCTTTATCTAGTTCAGCAATCTTTTCACGATATTTCTCAAGTTCTGGTTTATTCGCTAAGACCCAGTGTCCTGGAACAATTTCCACGAGTTCTGGTTTTTCGACGCTATAATCATGAACTTCTTGAGGTTTATAAACGATTCTTTGACGTTTCTTTTCGGAGATTGGATCTGGCTTTGGAATGGCTGATAATAGTGCGTTTGTGTATGGGTGTAATGGATGTTTAAAGAGTTCATCCGATGTCGCTAGTTCAACAAGTTGACCAAAGTACATCACACCAATACGGTCACAGAAGTATTTGACGACTGATAAGTCGTGGGCAATAAACATAATGGTTAAACCCATTTCTTCTTTTAAATCATTTAATAAATTAATGATTTGCGCACGAATCGAGACGTCAAGAGCCGAGATTGGTTCGTCACAGATTAAGAATTGTGGATTCATAATCAAGGCACGAGCAATACCAATACGTTGACGTTGTCCACCAGAGAATTCGTGTGGGTAACGAGAAGCGTATTCTGGAATTAATCCAACTCGTTCAAGAACATCCGCAACTTTCTTAGAGTTAGCGTATTTGTTGTGTTCGCCTTGAATACGAAGACCTTCTTGAATAATGTCTTCAACAGTCATACGTGGATCAAGAGAATCAACAGGATCTTGGAAAATCATCTGCATTTTGCTCATTAATTTACGGTCAACATGTTTGTTATCGTATTTAATTTGAGCAATGGCTTCTTTTTGTTCTTTACGTGTATGAACAATGTGTTCGTGAATCTCTTTAATTTGTTGATCACGTTGAGTAGCTAGTTCTTTTTTCTTTGCTTCGTCTTTTTCTTCAGCAATTTTATTCGCGTATTCATGACGAAGTTCTTTAATCTTGTTATTGCCTTTAATACGAGACCATTTGATCTCTTTATCGTTCCATCTTCGACCAGCACTAATACGGTATCCTTCAAAATAAATGGAACCACTGGTAATGTTGTAGAGTCGAATCAAAGAACGACCTGTTGTGGTTTTACCACAACCGGATTCACCGACAAGACCAAAACATTCACCTTTTTTAATATCAAAGGAGACGTCGTGAACAGCTTTTGTTTTAAAAGCATTACGTCCATGACCAAAACTAAAATATTGTTTTAAATGACGTACAGAAAGTTCGATACCTTCATCGACGAGTTCAGGACGATAAGTAACTTGATGTTTAAGTTTCATTATTTCGCTCCTTTCTTCGCCGCTTTTAAAGAGTTTTCAATACGGGTCTTAACAATCTTTGGCATTTCTACCTTCGGTGCACGTGGATCTAAAAGCCATGTCGCTGCATAGTGAGTATCAGAAACCTTGAATAATGGGGGTTCCTTCTTAAAGTCAATGGCCATCGCGTATTTACTACGTAAAGCAAAGGCATCACCTTTTGGCGGATAAATCATATTTGGAGGTGTTCCTGGAATGGCTTCAAGTTTTTCCTTACTATCAATATCTGGAATAGAGGAAAGAAGAGCCCAGGTGTATGGGTGACGTGGATCATAGAAGATATCTTCTTCTAAACCATATTCAACAATCTTACCAGCATACATCACAGCGACACGGTCGGCCATGTTAGCAACAACACCTAAGTCATGGGTAATGAAAATACATGATAAGTTACGTTCTTTTTTAAGACGGTTAATCAGTTCAAGGATTTGCGCTTGAATGGTCACGTCAAGAGCTGTGGTTGGTTCGTCACAGATTAAGATATCTGGGTCAGCAGTTAGAGCAATCGCGATAACGATACGCTGTCTCATACCACCAGAGAATTCAAATGGATATTGACGGAATCTCTTTTCTGGGTTTGGAATACCAACTTCAGCCATAATCTTTAAAGCACGAGCTTTGGCTTCAGATTTAGTAATCTTAATTGAAGAGATGTACTCACGTTTACGTTCTTCAATCTTTTGTTTTTGCTCTTCTTTAGAACCATCGGCATCCATTTTGATCTTGGCAACATCGTCAAGATAGGAACGCTTGAGTTCATATTTATATTCTTTAACTTCTTTTTTCGCTTTTTTAGATGCAACATTAAACTTCGTTTTATTCTCTTTGATCAGAGGTTTATATTTCGCTTTTAAATCGCCTCTTTCAGAGTTAGCGTTCTTCTTTGCTTCAGCGATTTTTTCGTCGTATTCTTGACGAACTTTGGCGACGTTTTCTTTGGTTGATTTGTTTAATTCAGCCGCAAATTGCTGGATATTTTTGCGTTCTAGAGCAGTTGCAGCTTTCAGTTCAGCAAGTTTAGCTTTACGTTCAGCTTCACTTAAATTTTTATCGTTTTTAATCGCGAATTCGCTTGCACCATTAGTTTGCTTTAGAGTATAGAGTCGTGACTCTTTTTCGTTATGAGCATGGTTTTTAGCTTTAGCGATTTCTTTCTTCTTTTCGGCTTTTAAGAACTTCACTAGTTCTGGGCCTTTAGCTAAACCAGCACGGAGTTCAGTTTGGGCGTTACGATACGCCACAAGTTCATCAGCAACCTTTTCTTCATAAAGACGTTTAATACGGCTGTTATTTACAAGCATTGCTTCCGTAATTTGCTTACCAATACGAACGATTGGGTTTAAAGATGATAATGGGTCTTGGAAAATCATTCCAATCTTATTACCACGAATACGATGGAATTCATCTTCACTAACTTTGGTGAGGTCTTCACCTTGGTACATAATTGAACCACCAACGATACGACCGTTAGCAGCTAAAATACCCATGATTGTTTTGGATGTAACTGATTTTCCTGATCCGGATTCACCGACGATACAAAGAGTTTCGCCTTTGTATAGGTCAAATGAAACACCACGAACAGCTTGAACATAACCATGGTCAGTGGAGAAGTTGACACGTAAGTCTTTAACGGATAAAACAATTTCTTTTTGTTCCATTATTGATCTTCTCCTTTCAAGCTTGGGTTAACAGCGTCACGTAAGCCATTACCGAATAAGTTAAAGGAAATCATCAGTAAGGCAATAATGACGGCTGGGAATATTAATAGATATGGATACTGTTTTAATTCAGGTTGGTTATTCGAAAGAATAACACCTAAAGAGTTTAAGTTCTTAAAGCCTAATCCTAAGTAGGAAATTGTCGCTTCAGAGAAGATGACACTTGGAATCATTAAAACAGCAGAGGTAATAATTGTACCCATAGCGTTTGGTAAGATGTGTTTTGCGATTAAGCGAGCATTAGACGCACCAAGGGTACGAGAGGCAAGAACGTATTCTCGTCCTCTAAACCTATAAAACTGCGTTCGCGTGGTTGCGGCAGTACCAATCCACCCGGTTAGACATAACGCCAGCGCAAAGCTAAAGAACGTTGATCCAAGGTGAATGATGACTAAAGTCATCACAACAATCCATGGAATACCACTTAAGATATCAGTGAAACGTTCCATGATTAAGTCGACGTTACCGCCGAAGTAACCACAGATTGCGCCCCAGATTAATCCAAAGATAAAGCAGACCGCACTAGAAATAATACCAAGGAATAAGGACCATCTTAATCCGTCAAAGACGTATTTAAGCATGTCTTTACCATTCTTATCAGTTCCTAAAAGGAACTTCGGCATCGTTTCATAGCCATAATACTTATACATTGTGATATAACCATCGACTTCAAAACCGTATGGGTTAGAATCGCTTGGGCCACTTGGATCGACATAAATGTCGTCAATTGTTAAGTTTTTGGCGAGTGGGCAACGTTCATCAAGAATCTTACAATCAAATGTTGTTTCATCGACAACGTATTTACCACCGCTATAGATGATATCAATATTGACACGGAGAAGTTTCACTCCCCATGGGTTAGAAGCGGATTTAACAGCTTTCGCCCAGGCACGTAAATCGTTATAAGAAATACGAGTCATGTATTTGGTTCCGAGTTTAGCTTCATAGGTGTCATATGTAAAGCTAACAAAGTAAGCTTTAGACATGTACATTTGTCTACTTGATTTATCCGAGATTAAGTAAGCGTAATTGAGTTTTGTTTTCGCATCATCAAGGTAGTATGGTTCTCTTCCAGATGCAGTAGCATCAGTAAAGGAACAACCATCGTTAACTTTACCACCTTCGGTATAGTCACAAAGTTTTTCTCTGATGGCTTGATCGCCGTCAACATCAAATGTTAACGAACGAATCATACTAGATTGGTTTTGATGTGCTTTTTCGTTTTTGATGGTCATAGCGAAATAGTAACGGGTAAATTCAGTACGTGAAATACCAGCGTCAGCTAAGGCTGTTTTAACATCAACGGCGGATTCAGACATGGAAGAAATTTCTGAACCAATGGAGTGAACAATCTTTGGTTCGATAATTTCGTAATAAGTTTTGACTTCTTTATCGCCATCCATGTCGATACTAACAAGATGGAGACCAACTTTAGCTAAAGTATAGTCGCTTTCAATTGGTTGAGCCTTTTCATTTGGAAGAAGGTTAATCTTGTCAAAATCGTATGTATCAAACTTACTAATAGTGATAGTAGTTGTATCTAAATCAAGTTTATCAGTGATTTCTTGGGTACGAAGTTCAGCGTATTCATCTTCATCGCGAATCGTTTTAAGCATCGAGTGACGAATAAAGCCACCTTTACCGAAATCAGTGACAGAATCGGTGTATTTTTCATCAGAGAATTTCTTTTTAGAAATCGCGCTACGAACAAATGTTTCGTTTGGCCACCAATCTTGTTGTTTTTCTTCGTCTGTTTTGGCGTCTGGATTAGCACTAACATCAACAGAGTAGTCTTTGTATTGTCTTGTACCATCCCAGAATCCTGTACCAGCATCAAAAAGTTTTGGTTCAAGATATTCAAAACCAGTATTAGCAGCATCCGCACTAACGTCATATGGTGAAACAGCTGGAATAATGATGGCTAAAACAAGAAGGAGACCTAAAATCACTGCCGCGACAACGGAGGATTTATTTTTACGGAATCTTCTTAAACAGTCTTTAAAGAATGTTGTTGGCTTGGTTTGGAACTTTTGTTCATGAATGGTCTCGTCAGTTGTGACAAGCTTAAAATCATCCTGAGTGATTTCTGGATCGCGGGCTGCTTCAGGAAGGTTATTTAAGATTTCGAAATCGTCTTGTTTCTTTTTCATTACGAGTTCTTTTCTCCCATTCTAATTCGAGGATCAATAAAGCCATAGGAAAGGTCGAGGATCACTCCCGCAAGTAATCCAACGATGGTAAAGATGGCCATATCAACCATTAACACGTTTAAGTCTCGATCAGCAGCGTTTCCTGCGGAAAGAGAAGTAATATAAAGGTCACCGATACCATTGATGTTATAAATCTTTTCTAGAATCATTGATCCAGAGAAGACACCAATAAATTCGGCGAGAAT
>JAFSMX010000039.1 GCA_017447725.1 Bacilli bacterium | reverse complement strand
GTTGAATTAAAAGCAGGAACAATTATTAAATAACCGAGAATTGCTGGTTATTTCACAAAAAAAGTTGACTTTTGACGGTCAACTTTTTTGATTGAAATTTTTAATTAAATAACGCGAACTCTCTTTACACCGGCAATGGCTTTTAAAGCGGATTCGTCAACCTTGCCTTTAACTTCGGCTAAGGTTGCTCCGAAAGCACCTTTTACGCCACAAACTAGTTTTGCAGCATCAGCTTTAGAGATAACTTCTTTAACTGCTTTTTCAGCTTCAGCTTCATAAAGAACGACAACACGTGTTCCTTCTTTTTTGCCTAAATCAAGTCGTGGGTAGTTCACGGAATTAATGATGTTTCCGTTCTCAACATAATCAACGACTTGTTTAGCAGCCATCATCGCACAGTTATCTTCGGCTTCTTCAGTTGAAGCACCTAAGTGAGAGATAGCAACGACTCCATCCATATTAGCTGTTTTGTAATTTGGGAAGTCGGTAACGTATTTACGTACCTTACCAGAAGCAATAGCTTCTTTTAAATCATCGTCATTAACAATGGCATCACGAGCACAGTTAACAATAATCACGCCATCTTTCATTTTGGCAAACGCTTCTTTATTAAGCATTCCGCGCGTTGCGTCTAATAAAGGAACGTGAATAGAAATGTAGTCAGCGCGAGCGTACATTTCATCATAAGAAACAATTTCCATATCGCTTGGGAAAAGATGTTTGTTTCTTTCAATTGTATCTTTACTTGGTTCAACACCAATAACGTGCATGCCAAGTCCACCAGCGGCTTGAGCAACTAATGCACCAATCGCACCGCAACCAATAACGCCAAGAGTTTTACCAAGAATTTCAGTTCCAGCAAAAGCACCTTTGGCTTTTTCCATTGATTTATTAATTAGTTCATCACCTTTATTTTCTTTCACCCATTCCATGGATCCACGGATATCACGGGCAGCAAGAAGCATTCCGGCGATTGTTAATTCTTTAACAGCATTAGCATTGGCGCCTGGTGTATTAAAAACAACAACACCGGCTTTAGCGTATGGCTCAAGTGGAATATTGTTTACACCAGCACCTGCACGAGCAACAGCTAAAACGTTTTCTGGGAGAACAGTTTCAAGCATGTTTGCACTACGAACAAGAATCGCTGTTGCTTCATTAACATCTTCGGTAATGGTATAAGAACTTGGTAAGACCTTTAAACCGACTGGAGAGATTTTGTTTAAACAAAGTACCTTCATTATTTATGAGCCTCTTCAAATTCTTTCATGTATTTGACAAGTGCTTCAACACCAGCAATTGGCATGGCGTTATATAAAGAAGCACGAAGACCACCAGTGGAACGGTGACCTTTGAGGTTTGTGAAGCGATATTTCTTTGCTCCTTCAAGGAATTCAGCATCAAGTTCATCGCTTGGTGTACGGAAGGTTACGTTCATTAATGAACGTGAATTTTTATCCACGTATGGTTTGAAGAACTTGCTTGAATCAAGATAGTCATAAAGAATCTTGGCTTTCTTTTCGTTGTTTGCTTTACGTGCTTTAAGTCCACCTTCTTTAAGTAACCATTTGAAGACTAATCCGCAAATGTAGATGCCATAGGTTGGTGGGGTATTGTACATCGAACCATTTTCAGCATGGAGACGATAATCTAAATATGCTGGAAGAGGTTGTCTTGGTGTACGAGCAAGTAAATCATCGCGAATAATGCAAATTGTGACACCAGCTGGTCCAACGTTCTTTTGAGCACCAGCATAGATCATGCCAAATTTCTTCACATCGATTGGTTCACTAAGGAAACAAGAAGACATATCACAGATTAATGGAACGTTACCAGTTTCTGGATATTCTTTGAATTTTGTTCCATAGATGGTGTTGTTATCACACATGTAGACATAGTCTGCATCTGGATTAAACTTGATTGATTTAACATCTGGAATTTGTTTAAATCCGTTTTCTTCACCGGAAGCAACGATGTTGACTTCGCCGTAGAGTTTGGCGTCTTTAATTGCTTTCTTTGTCCAGACACCAGTGTTAATTAAATCGATTTTTCCTTTGACCATGAAATTCATTGGAATCATCGCAAATCCGAGGGTGGCACCACCCTGCATAAATAGAACTTTGTAGTTCTCTGGAATGCCAATTAATTTTCTTAAATCTGCTTCAGCTTCATCAATGATGCTTTGGTAGATTTTGGAACGGTGTGACATTTCCATGACCGACATGCCTGAATCATGATAATCAAGCATTTCCGCAGCAGCTGTCTTAAGGACTTCCTCAGGAAGCATTGCTGGTCCAGCGGAGAAGTTGTAAATTCGACTCATTTTAAACTCCTTTTCTGTTATCTAATTCTCTTTGACTCGAGATAATAACGTTTTTCTGTAGCGTGTCCCATGGAGAATGCTTTTCTTGGGAGCACTTCATCCTTCGCGATGTAGGCGAAGATATCACCTTTGGTGAGTGCTGGCATAATTAGAGCAACACTACCTGGGTGAGCTTTAGCCACTTCAATTGTTTGGTCTTCATCGTGAATATAATCCACGGATGCATCTTTGTGGCTTTTTAAATATGCATCAACATAGGTTTGAACAATCTTGTATGCTTCAGGACCAACCTTTGGAATATTAAGTTCAACTTTTCCATCTTTGGTTGAGTAGGCATAAGATTTGTTCTCGCCTTTTAAGACCTTCTTTAATCCCTCTAAGAAATCATCTTGAGCATTAAAGACTACACGATGAATTGGTTCAAAAATTAAACCTTCATCATAGATGTTTAACGCTTCAACTAGAGCATAACGACCTGGGTGATTCTTACGTTCCTCTTCTGAAAGATGAACTTTGACTTTATCCCAGTGTGCTTTTGCAGTAGCTAAAGAATGGTTTCCATCACCAACAATGAAGAGCAATCCGTTATTGTTTTCTTTTAGAAGGTCTTCAAATTGTTGGATGATTTTTTGGGTATCCTTAATCTTGTATCCTTTCAGATGTCCACCATCTTCATTGAGCTCAAAGTCATAGACTTTTTCGAGTTCATCTCGATGCTCATAGAGCGGCTCAATGATTTTTCGTTTTGGATCATCATAAAGGAAGAGAATATGTGGTAATTCAACTGGAGCGTTTTCTCTAATTTTTAATCTTGGAGGAATACGTTCTACGATGGTGGCTTCACTAGCGCGAATGAGAGATTTCACACCTTTTTCATATGTGTAATCTTCTAAATCAATCGCGATCATTAAGCCTAATCGACGATCAACCACATTTGTTTTACGATCGACCAAGATAAAGCATTCGCC
This sequence comes from Bacilli bacterium, assembly GCA_017447725.1. Classification (GTDB taxonomy): domain Bacteria; phylum Bacillota_I; class Bacilli_A; order RFN20; family CAG-826; genus Fiminaster. The sequence goes on along the minus strand of JAFSMX010000039.1, from coordinate 16,766 downwards.
TTGGTCGACTAAAACATTCTCATCAAGATATTTTTGAATCGTTTCATTGATTCTATCAATGTACGCTTTTTCATCTACTTTTCCTAAATAGGCTTCTGGGAACATCATTCTTAAAGTTGATGGTTGATCACCAACTAACTTTTCTACTCTTTTCCAGTAGTCTAATTGTGATGTAAATTGGTCGCAGGCAATAACTGCCCAGGCGGTCATGTTTACACCTTTTTTAGGTAGAAGAATACGAGGGGCTTTAATAGTCTTAAACGACATTAACAAACTCCTTGAGCAATCATGGCATCCATGACTTTTTCAAAACCAGCAATATTCGCACCTAAAGCAATATTTGTTGGTTGTCCATATTTAACAGCTGTATCGTGACATTTTTTGAAGATGTCTTTCATAATTTGTTTTAAGCGAGCATCCACTTCTTCGAATGTCCAAGATAAGTGGATCGCGTTTTGACTCATTTCTAAGCCAGAGACGGCAACACCGCCAGCGTTAGAAGCTTTTCCTGGAGCAAAGAGAACGCCATTGCTATTGAAGTAACGAATTGCTTCAACATCACATGGCATATTTGCACCTTCAACAAGCATGAAACAACCATTCTTTTTAAGAAGTTTGGCATCAGCTTCATGAATTTCTCCTTGTGTCGCACATGGAAGAGCAATGTCGCATGGGACAGACCACATTCCGTGTGGACCAGCGTGCCATTCAACACCTTTATGATCAGCAGCATAGTCTTTGGAGAACATGCCTTTTTCTTTGGCTTTCTTAACAATATAAGGAACATCTAATCCATTCGGATCATAGACATAACCTTCAATGTCGGACATAGCGACTAACTTAGCGCCAAGTTCAGCGGCTTTAGCAGCAGCCATTCCACCGACTTTTCCGGAACCAGAAATAATGACTTTCATTCCTTTAATGGAAGTCTTCTTAAATTCATGGAGCATTTCCTCTACAAAGTAGAGAAGACCATATCCAGTGGCTTCTGGACGTCCTAATGAACCACCATAGCTCATGCCTTTACCAGTAAAGACGCCAGTGAATTCATCACGAAGTTTTTTGTAATAACCAAACATATAACCGATTTCACGAGCGCCGAAACCTAAGTCCCCGGCTGGAACGTCGGTGTTTGGTCCAATATGGCGGAATAATTCAGCCATCATTGATTGACAGAAACGCATGATTTCTCCATCGGATTTTCCGCGTGGATCAAAATCAGCACCACCTTTACCGCCACCCATTGGTAATCCGGTTAAGGAGTTTTTGAATGTTTGTTCAAATCCTAAGAATTTAAGAATTGAGAGATTAACAGACTTATCGAATCTCATGCCACCTTTATAAGGACCAATAGCCGAGTTAAATTCGACTCTGTAACCTGTATTGACACGAATTTTTCCTTTGTCATCAACCCAAGGGACGCGCATTGTGATGATTCTTTCTGGAACTGTAATTCTTTCAAGAATCGCAAATTTTTCAATACGTGGATCCTTATCAACAACGAAATCCATCGAATCAAAAAATTCTTCAACGGCGGAAATGAATTCTTTTTGACCTTTGTTCTTAGCTTTGATTTCGCGAAGAACCTTGTTTAGGTATTTGCTTTTGTACATGGTTTTAATTACCTCCTAGAACGCAAAAGAAAAAACACAAACTAGTTGCGCTTTATTTGAGTTTGCGTTGATACAGCTTTGCAATTCATTTGTTCAGCATATAAATTTTAAAACTTATTTTTTAAATAAACAAATTAGTAAACTTTTGTCATATAAAATATGCATGTTTTGCTGGTGAAATTAATCAAAAATAGCTTTCAAAAATGGTTAAAAATTCAACTTCAAAAAATTCAAAAAATGGCGGCAAATGGGTTCGAAATAACAAAAAAGATGAAAAATTTTGGTAATTTCAGTCAAAAAATGAAAAAAATCAAAAATAAAAAATCGACCTTATTTTAAAAAGTCGAATTTTCATTTAAAAACAACCAGCAAATCCTATCTCTTTTCGTAAACAACACTCATTACGTAATCGTTTAAAAAGACGCTTTCTACTTTAAGTTCTGGGTGGTTTTTAATCATTGTTAAACTATCATCAACTTCAACGTCTTCTATCGAACCAAGTAAACCTTTGCCTGTTAGTTTAAAGTAACTTTCCTTAATTGTCCAATAAGCATAGAACACTAATTCCGGTCGACCAGATGTCTCAATTTGTTTTACTTCGTTTTCAGAAAAGAAACGTTTTGCAACATCCATCTTTGCGTCTTTAACTAATTCGATATCGCAACCGATTGGAAATCTCGCTGCAGCAACAAGAACTGTTTCATTACAATGAGATATTGAAAAGTGAATGTCGCTATCCTTGATAATCCATTGTCCATTTTCATCTTCAATGATGTCGTTATATAAATCTAAAGCACCTAGTTCTTTTAAACATTCTTCTAATAGAAGTGTGGCTACAAGGGATTGTTTTTGGCGATTGCGATCTTTAAATTTCAAAACATGTTCTTGTCTTGCTTTTGGAAGATAACCAAGATTTTCATCAAAGTTTTCTTCTGTAATTTTGTAGATCTTTCCAATCTTCAAAGAGTAATTCATATTAAATTAATTATAGTGACATACTCCCACTACTTAAAGAAGTGTGGGCTTCTTGCTCGATGACTCTAATGAGCCAAGCATAAACAAGCTATCCGGATGTGTCCCATCCTTTGTAAGCATTTCAATTCCCTTACTTAAAATATTTTTCGCTGCGTTACTATCTCTATCATGGATCGACCCACATTCTGGACAAATCCATTTTCTTATTTTGAGATTTTTCACTTCTTTATTTTGATATCCACATAAAGAACATAATTGACTAGAAGCGTAATTAGCGGGAACTTTAATAATCGTATTCCCATACCAACTAGCCTTATAAATGAGCATAGAAACAAATCTTGACCAGGAAGCATCAATGATACTTCTAGCTAGTTTATGCTTTTGTAGCATGTTCTTTACTTTCAAATCTTCGATACAAATGATTTGGTTTTCATCAATGATCTTCTTTGAAAGTTTGTGGAGATAATCGCTCCTTTGGCTATTGATGTAACGATAAATTCTTGCGACTTTAATTCTCTGTTTATTTCTATTACAACTACCCTTTTCCATATGGGATAGTTTTCTTTGTTCTTTAGCCAATTTCTTAAGCGATTTGCTTAGATATTTATGATTCTTATATTTGTTCCCATTAGAATCAACAATCAAATCCTTAATGCCTAAATCTAAACCAATCGCATTATCCGTATGATTAATGGAATCAGTTTCTTCTTCAACGAGTAAAGAAATATAATACTTCTCATCCGTGGTTTTGCTAACAGTGACAGATTTAATATCACCATAAAAGTCTCTATGTTTCTTTATTCTTATTCTTGGACATTTAGGAATAGAAATATATCTATCATTAGAAGAGAATTTCACTACCCCTTGATTGTTCGTGGTATAGCTTTGATCATTCCTTTTGCTTTTATATTTTGGAAAAGCATTCTGTTTTTTAAAGAATGATTTAAAAGCCCTATTCCTATTTAATTGAGCGTTGCATAAAGCCAAAGAATCAACTTCTTTTAAAAAAGGGTAATCTTCCTTATATGAAGCAGGAGTGATGTTTTTAAATATTCCCTTACTTTTATATAATTCATTCATATCAGAAAGGGATTTATTATAGAAAAACCTTACGCATCCAAAAACCTTAGCAAAGTATTCCCTTTGTAATTTGTTAGGATAGATACGATATTTATAGGATTTTCTAATCATATTCCCCTTCTTAAGGAGAACAGTAATTAGTATTCTCCTTGTGATTCAATATATTTTTTGATCGTTTCAATATTCGCTTCACCTGTCGAGATTAAGCAGAATGATTGAGACCAAAATGCTTCTTTATATAATCTAGATCTAATAGAAGGATATTCCTTTTTAATCAGCCTAGAAGATGCGGATTTATAAGCATTGATAAATTTAGAAATATTGGAATTTGGTTCACTTAGAAACAGAACATGAACATGATCAACATCATGATTCCATTCTTCCAAGGCAATATTGTAATTATCTTGGATATATTCGAATATCTCTTTTAGCCTTTCAGATATTCTTTCATCAATCACCTTTTTACGATATTTAACTACCAAAATAAGGTGAAAATGAATGCTGAATACTGAATGATTATTACCTCTCAAATCCACATTTTTATTATATCATTAATAATAATTATATAAAAGACTAATATTCATTATTTTTAATCGATAACGACTGAATATATTATTTTGCAATTCTTTCCATACTTAAAGAGGGGACTTCTTATTTATTTAAGTTAATTATTTTATTAATAGGAAATATAAGTATAATAATTTTGCGATGGATAATAATAAACTTTATCAAAACAATCCAGAACCACAAGAATGGGATGTTGACCAATCTCTTTTTGATCACAAACCAGTCAAGCAAGGTGAAAACACTGTTGGAGAGCTTTATCGTCATACCCAAGAAAATCTAACTCCAGAGGATTATGATGATTTGTATAACAACTCTCAAAACGTTCGCCATACCAAGGCTAGAGAAACGAAAAAGAGAACAAATCTTGCTTTGACCGCTTCTGCTATTTTAGTTACTTCAGTTGTTGGAATTATTACTTTAGTAAATCCACTAACGATGCGACCAAAGGTTCAAGGTCAAGAGTTTTCATTAGTAGGCAATGTTCTTAACTATAGCTTTGAAGTTTCAAATAGTCTTCACTATGATTGTAATCTTGTCATTTACAAAGATGGCGAAGAAACTGAAAGTTTGCCAATTAGTGAACCACAAAAATACCAAGGCGAATATCTTGTAACTAATTCTGGAACATACGAATTAAAGTTTATTTCAACAAATAACATCGATTATACAAACCGTGTCACTTTATACACGTTTACATACTAATTTGGAGGTTCGTTATGATCAAAAAATTACAAAAACCAAGTTCCTGGTGGAACGCCCAAACACCAAAGCAAAAGAAAGCTTTTATTATCGCTTTAGTCTTTTCTCTAATTATTCTTTTCTTATGTTGTTTTGTTTTAACAACTAAAGAATTAGGATTAACTGCAATCTCTAATTATTTGTTCGGTGAAGGTAATTCAGGATGGTACTGGTTAGCTTCAAAACTCTTTTCTGACGGAATTGTTTGGCTTGAAATTATCGCTATCATTGCTGTGGCATTTATGCTCTCATTCATTGTGAATCTAATTATTGGATTAATCACTTGGAGAGGTAAAAGAAGTAGAACAATTGGTTCACTTTTTAAGTCATTAATCAAATACGCAATCACCATTGTTGCGATTGGCTTTATCTTACGAGTTTGTGGAGTCGATGTTGCCTCCATTGTCGCCGGAATTGGAATTATTACGTTAATTATTGGTCTTGGTTGCCAATCCTTAATTAATGATATTGTTAGCGGGGTTTTCCTTGTTTTCGATGATTTCTTTGATGTTGGAGATATCGTTGTTATCGATGGCTTCCGTGGAACAGTTATTGAAATTGGTTTAAGAAGTACCAAGATTCAAGACTGGGCCGGAAATATTAAAGGAATCAGCAATTCTCAAATCGTTACAGTCACAAATCTTTCTCGTGAAGCTACATCAATCGTTGTTAACTTCACAATTGGACGTGATGAAGATGTCGAACGGGTTGAAGCAATTCTTGCCGAAGCTTTGCCAAAAATTCAAAAGAAACTTCCAAAAGTCATTGGAAAAATCTCCTATATTGGTGTTTCTAGTTTAAAGGAATCTGGTATCGAAATTGCCTTCTCAATGAGTTGCGATGAAAACGATCGTTACCAAGTAAATCGTGACATGATAAGAGAGCTTTTCCTTGTCATGAAAGAAAACAACATCAAGGTTCCTTTCAACCAAATCTCTGTTGTCGAAGAGAAAAAATAATCCAATAAATTTCTATTTTTATAATGTATATAAATTAGAAATAGGTTATGATATAGATAACCAGAAAGGAAAATTAAAGATGAAAAAATCTAAAATTTTAATGCTTTTACCAGCGTTCTTACTCGTCGGTTGTGCCAAGAGCATAAATAAAGAAGACGCTCAAGCAAAAGCCAAAGAAATTAATGAGTACCAAGAACAACACCCAATCACCGAATTCAAGTTCGAAACGTACTCATTAACACAAGAGGATGACGAAAAAGAAGAAGAAACATCTTCTTATGAATTCTCAGAAGAAAAAGTTTACTTCCACATTAAAACTGAAGATGCTCATGTCTATGCTTATAAGCAAGAATCAAAATATTACGTTATTAATGCAGAAGCTAAACAATATTATGAATTCGGCGAAGAAGCAAAAGCCACTTTCGATAGCATGATTGCCGGACAAAAAACTCAAATTGCCTCATCATTCTCCGGAATGGCACGCGCTGACATTGATGCTCTACTTACACAGTATGTACGAGTGCCAGACGCTGAAGTCAAATACTCCACAAAGGGTGACGGCTCTTTAATTGTCGAAGCTTCTTATAAGGGTTCAGAAGGCGGAGCGACAGGCGAACTTTCTGCAAAGGTTGTATGGGATAAATACTACCCAACAGAAATGTCGGTTAAGGTCAACTCTTCCGGAGAAGGACACTCTTTCAAATCAGAAATGTCGGTTAAATTTGAATACTCTGTCAACCCATCATATGTTGATCTTTCAAGTTATACCAAGATCAGCAACTAATCATTGATAATTTACTTTCAAAAATCAGTCCATTCGTGGGCTGATTTTTTTATGAAAATACCAGCAATTCCCTATTGTTTGTTTAAAAAAGCCGATATTTTATTCTTAAAAACCATATAAGAATTAATACGACGGTTATTTCTTTTAAAGAAATGTTGTGATATATTCTATAACTATGATTGCTAAGACAAAAAAGATTCATGATGCAATGGAAAATGTCGGTGCTTTACAAGCTATCCGATATGTCGATCCAGAATTTATATATCTAGCAGTAACAAATGCCCGTTGTGCCACAGCGGATGTTTTTATTAAACCTGGTGATCATGTTGATTGTTGCCAAGTTGTTGGAATGCGTCATGGCCCATTTTTTGAACAACCGATTCATAGTACCGTCTCCGGAACATTTGTCGGAATTGAGAAACACTACCACCGTAATGGAAAACTTGTTGATTATCTAAAAATCCAAAACGATAAGAAAGACACTTTAACCAAAGACGCTAAACAAAGAACTCCAGAAGAAATCGCTAAACTAACCAAACAGGATATGACTGAAATCATCAAACAATGCGCTGTTGTTGGTTTAGGCGGTTCTTCTTTCCCAACATACATTAAATTCCAAACCGATAAACCAATTCACACGATTCTTGTTAATGGAATTGAGTGTGAACCATTTATTAATGCAGATCACCGTTTATTAATGGAATATCCATACCGTGTTTTAGATGGAATTAAATATGTCATGCAAGCATTTAACTGTAAGCATGCCAAGATTTGTATCAAATCAAAATACAAAGACATTAAAGAAGTTTATGACCAAGTTCTTTTAGAAGAAAACTATAAGGATTCTGGCATTGAACTTTGCTGTGTTGGTAACTACTACCCACAAGGTTGGGAAGTAGAAATGATTAAGAATGCCGAAGGTATTCAACTTGCACCAGGTGAGCTTCCAGCTAACCGTGGAATTATTAATTTCAACGTTTCAACTATTGTTGGTATTTATAAAGCGATTAAATACAACATGCCTGTTATTAAACGTTTTATCACAATTAGTGGTGATGGAATTAAATCCCCAAAGAACTTTAGAGTTCGTTGTGGAACAGCCATTTCTGAATTAATTCCACTTTGTGGAGGATACACTGAAGAAGGAGCTGAAAAAGTATTTATTCTTGGTGGTCCAATGATGGGTGCATCTGTTCCAAGTGATGATTGTATTATTACAAAGACCGTGACTTCGATCCTTGTTATTAATAAACGTTCTTATCAAGAAGAACCATGCGTGAGATGTGGATCATGTGTTCTTTCTTGTCCGGTTCATCTTGAACCAGTTCAAATCATGAATGCTGTGAAAGCTCTTGATAAAGAACGCATTAAAAAACTTAATCCACTAAGATGTATTGAATGTGGTTTATGCACATATTCATGTACATCAAAAATTCAAGTAACTGACTATGTCAGAAGGGCGAAACTATTCGCGAAGATGTAAGAAAATGACGATTGTTAAAGAAAGCGCACCACATTTAAGAAGAAAAGCTTCCGTCACTAGAATGATGGTTGATGTTTTAATTGCGCTTGCGCCAACTCTCATCTTTGCGTTTGTTGTTTATCCATTAAATACACTTTGGATTTTCTTAATTTCGTTATTTACGATGAATGCTTGTGAGTTTGCTTATGTTGGTTTACGCAATATGATGCCAAAAGATAATCTCAAGCATTCATTCAAAGAAAGATTTACTTATTCCTACAAAGGAAAATACAAATTATCCAACGCATTAACTGCTTCAATTAGCGCAATCATCTTCTGCCTAATTGTTCCGGCAGGCTGCCCATTATACGCCGTCTTCCTCGGTTCCTTAGTTGGAATCACATTAGGAAAACTTGTTTTTGGCGGACTTGGAAGCAATATCTTTAACCCAGCTGCTGTTGGTATGTTATTTGCTAAGATTTGCTTTGGTAATCAATATCAACAAGTTGATACTTGGTACTACACCATTCCTGATGCAGCAAGTGGAGGAACACCTTTAGGTGTTCTTAATGGTGGCAATCTCACAAATATCGGAGATTACCCATTATTAGATCTCTTCTTAGGAAGAATTCCAGGAACTCTTGGTGAAGTCTTTAAAATCACCATTATTCTTGGATTAATTTACTTATTAATTCGTCGTTCTGCTGATTACAGAATTGTTGTTTCCTATTTAGGAACAGTTGCCATCTTAATGCTCATTGCAGGCTTAACAATTCCAGGAGTGAACGCACTGCACTTCACCGCATATGCACTTCTTTCTGGTGGTGTCTTATTTGGTGCAACATTTATGTTAACTGATCCGGTAACTAGCCCAATTAATCCACCAAGTCGATGGATTTATGGTATCGTTGCCGCTATCTTTACTGTCTTTATTCGTTTATTCGCTGCTCTTCCAGAAGGCGTTGGATTCTCGATCCTTTTAGCAAATATGATTGCGGTCTTCTTAGACCACTATGAATGGACCAATCCACGTTATACATGGAAGAAATATTTAGCGATGGGATTACTGCTTGTTCTTTCGGGATTAACTGTTTTCCTCGTTATTAAATTTGGAGGTGTTGTCAATGGCTAATACAAAACGCTATGTCATCACCGCAATCACTCTCGGTATTATCGGCGCAGCTAGCGCTGGTATTATTGGTGTGACTAATTTAGTGACAAGAGAAAAAATTAAACAAAACGAGCAAAACAAAATTAATGAAGGAATTGCGGAGATTTTTGGTCATAACTCCACTATTTTTAATACACAATCAATTGAAAACGAAAAATATACAAACACTGTTTATTTCGTTAAAGCAGATGAGAAAAACCAATATGCATTTAGAGCTGATGGCTCAAATATGTACGGCAAAATTTCTCTTCTTGTTGGTTTTAATGAACTCAACCAATTTAAAGGAATCTCTGTTATCGTTAACGAACAAACATACGCTTCAACATTAGTTAATAATTACATTAATCCAATGAAAGAAGCCGATAACAAAGATGACGCTTTAGAAGATGTCTCCTGTGGAGCAACTTATGGAGCAAAATTAATTCGTGATTTAGTCAATGACGCTAGAAACGTTGTTAAGAAGATTAATGCAAAGGAATAGTATGAAAAGAGAGAAAGGACAAACAAAGAAGAATTTCCTTAAAGGGATAATTCAAGAAAACCCACTACTTGTTTCGATTCTTGGAACATGTCCTGCTTTAGCAACGACTAAAAGCTTAGAAGCAGCGATCGGTATGGGTATTTTGTTCACGATCGTTTTACTCTGTTCTAACGTTCTTATTTCTTTACTTAGAAAGCTAATTCCTGATGAAATCAGAACTCCTGCTTATATTGTTATTATCGCGACATTCGTCACAATGGTTAAAATGTTCACTAATGCGTTCCTACCAGAACTTTATTCAACATTAGGTGTGTTTATTTCACTGATTGTTGTTAACTGTATTGTTCTTGGTCGAGCTGAAGCCTATGCAAGCAAGAACGGCGTCTTTGATTCCTTTATTGATGCGTTAGGCATGGGTGTTGGTTATACCTTATCACTCTGTTTATTAGCGTTCTTTAGAGAACTTCTCGGAACTGGCGGATTTACATTCGGACAAATCTTTACATTTATTCCATTAACAAAACTTATTATTCCGGGCGCAGAAAAATTTGCTATTTCATTGTTCCAAACTCCAGCAGGCGCATTTATTGTTTTCGGTATTGTTCTTGCTGTTGTCGCATTTATTAAAAATAGAAAAGCCGAATTAAAAGCCTTTGAGGCCAAACAAGCTAAATTAAAAGCCGCTGAAGAAGCAAAAGCTAAATTAGCTGCTCAACAAGCACAAGGAGGTCAACAATAATGTCTACATTTATTTCATTTGTTTTAGCCATTATTTCCTCCATGTTAATTGATAACGTCGTGTTATCTAGATTCTACGGAATCTGCCCATTCCTTGGTGTTTCACGTAAAGTTAAATCATCATTAGGTATGGGAATTGCGGTAGTTTTCGTTATTATTTTAGCGACTTGCATCTGCTGGCCACTTTACACTTATGTACTTGAGCCAGCAGAAATCCCATTCATGGATACTGTAGCTTACATTTTAGTTATTGCCTCACTTGTTCAACTCGTCGGTTTGTTTATTAAGAAATATTCGCCATCCCTATACAAATCACTTGGTATTTATCTCCCATTAATCACAACAAACTGTGCAGTTTTGGGCGTTGTTCAAAGCAATACTGATCAAGGTTTAACATTCTTAAATGCTCTTGCTAATGGTATTGGAACCTCAGTTGGTTTCCTTGTAGTTATTGTTGTCTTTAGTTGTATTCGCGTTCGTTTAGAAAGCGCAAATACGCCAAAGGCTTTCAAGGGTTTGCCAATTGCTTTAATCACTGCCGCGATTATGGCAATTGCGTTTATGGGTTTACAAGGATTATTCTCCGGAATTAAGTTATGAGCCAAACTGAATACTTAATTATCGCGATAGTGATTCTTGTAATTCTTGCGGTTACATTCATTGTTTCGTTTGTTCTTTATCAAAGAACACCGAAACCAAAAGGATGTGAAGATTTAAAGCCTAACGATGAAAAATGTGCTGGGTGTACAAACGATGCTTGTGCTTTCTATAAAGAAAAAGATAGCGTCGAATTATTAGAGAAAAAGGAGGAAAAATAGTCTATGGAAATCTTATGGGCTGTGCTAATTCTACTTGGATTAGGTCTCCTTTTAGGTCTTGGTCTAGCAATCGCCGAAAAGATTCTACATGTCAAAGAAGATGAGCGTATTGATGAAGTCGCTAAACGTCTTCCAAATTATAACTGTGGATCTTGTGGTTATGCTGGATGCAAAGGTTTAGCAGAAGCAATCGTCACCGGTAAAGAAGAAAGCTTACGCAAATGTAAACCTGGTAAAGAAGACCAAAACTTTAAACCAATAATTGAATACCTTGACCAACATCCAAATGAGGATGGTACAAAGGTTAAGGTTCATCTATAAATGAAAAAGATTATTTTCCCTTTATTATGCTGTTTTTCGCTTGCATCATGTGCAAAGACTGAAACAGTGTTTGAAGGGAATTTTCAGTCTCTTTTTGATACAAATGTTAGCGTACGAATTTATCAAGGTTCTGACGAAAATATCCAAGAATTGAAGGGTATTTTATCAACTTTCAGTAAAGAAACAGATAACTATTTAGAAACCGATGTTCCTGGTGTTTATACCTTAAACCAAAGCAATAATCCGGTAACAGTTAGTTCTAACCTTTATAAGTGTTTACAAAAAGGTGATGAAATATCAAAATCCCTAGATTCGTATTTTTCCATTTGCTTAGGATCGCTCTCTAAATTATGGAAAGAAAAACTTCCAAACGGAACGATTCCAACAACAGATGAAATTAACTCTGAACTACTTAAATTCCAAAATACATCAATAACATTCGCTGAAAACAACCAAGTTACCCGTAATGGAGAATCAGAAATCGATTTAGGTGGAATCGCTAAAGGCTATGCCATTGATATGTGCGCAAACTATTTCAAAGAAAAGCAAATCACACAATATATTGTCGACACCACATCTTCCATCTTATTAGGCGAAAAGCCATCCGAAGACGGAAATTACATTATTAAGATTAAGGCTTTGCAAAATTCTTTTATTAAAGCTAAAAACATCTGTGTTTCAACATCATCAATTGAACACCAACTTTATGTTGTTGATGGAAAACGTTACTCTCATATTATTTCCCCAGAAACTGGGCAAGCGGCCTTTATTAATGACACTTGTATTGTTTTATCTGAGAGCGGAACACTCGGAGATGCTTTAGCAACATCAATGATGTTAATGTCCCTTCCTGAAATTATTTCTATGGAAGAGGAATTCAATGTAAAAGCAATTGTTATTCGCGATAGCAAAGTCATCTATCAAAACGAGGACATTAACATCTTCCATGGATAAAAAGAAATTACGAAACGACCTCTTTTTAATTATTCCTCTGCTATTAGCAGCGGTTGTTGCTTTAATTATTCTTTTAACGAGAAAAACGAATCAACCTTTAGTCGCAAAGGTTTATGTTTCTGATGCAATTGTTGAAACAATAGATCTTTCCGATAAAACGGAAAGAGATTACACAATTAAGGGCAAGAACGGCGAATTAGTTATTCACGTTCATGATGGAAAAATCAAAGTCAGTAAATCCAACTGCCCACACCAAGACTGTGTTAATCAGGGTGAAGTTAGTGACATTAATCACCCAATCATTTGTGCCTATAACGAGGTTTATATCGTGATTAATGGCCAAGCTAATCATGACGCGGAGATTTAATGATGAAAGAATCAAAATTCAACGTTCATAAAATGACTGTTCTATCGATACTCACCGCTGGAGCAATCGTTATTGGCATCTTAGAATCCCTAATTCCATCAATTGGAATACCTGGTGTTAAACTTGGACTTTCTAATATCGTTATTTTAGTTGTTCTTTATGAGTTAGGAATCTGGGAAGCACTACTAGTTAGTCTATCGAGAGTTCTAATTGTTTCACTTGTGAGAGGAACATTCCTTTCAATGGGTTTTGTGATGTCACTAAGTGGGGCTCTACTTTCTCTTGGTATTATGATTCTTTTCTTCTTACTCATTAGAAAGTTCTCCATTATAGGTGTGAGCGTTATTGGAGCATTATTTCATGTCTTTGGTCAGATTGGCGTAGCAATGATTTATTTGTCCACCGCTTATGTCCTTTACTATCTGCCTATTATTGCTTTATCAGCAATTATTACAGGTGTGATTGTAGGTGTTTCGGCTCAACTAATAATCAACACAAAAGTTATCTCAAAACAAAAAGAAAAATATAAGTTTTAACCGAGAAATGCTGGTAAATTTTAAAAAACAGAGCTTGAAGCCCTGTTTTTATTATCCAAGTAAAATTTCTAGAATCATCATAATGATGAATCCAACGGTAAATCCAATTGTGCCAAGATTGGAGTGCCCATCTTGGCTGGCTTCTGGAATCAATTCTTCGACAACGACGTAAACCATCACGCCTGCAGCAAATGCTAAAGTGTATGGAAGAATAACAACGATTAATGATGTTAATCCAAGCGCGATTAGTGAAGCAATTGGTTCAACAACACCAGAAAGTGTTCCTAATCCAAATGCTTTCCATTTCGACATGCCTTCTTCTTTTAAAGGCAAAGAAACAATCATTCCTTCTGGCAAGTTTTGAATCGCAATACCAATTGCTAAAACAAGCATTGCTTGTTCATTAATGTTGCCATTCATCATTCCAGCAACAACAACACCAACGGCTAAGCCTTCAGGGATATTGTGAAGGGTTACAGCTAAAAAGAATTTGAATGTTCTAGAAAGTTTTGGCCTTTTGACACCTTCTTCCGATCCATGTAAGTGGATGTGTGGGATTAAGTAGTCAAGAAGAAGCATAAATCCAACACCAAGAAGAAAACCAATAGCTGGGACAAACCATTTGCGGAAGTCACCATCTGCATAAGACTCGATTGATGGTGAAAGCAAAGACCAGAAAGCAGCGGCAATCATTACGCCGCTAGCAAATCCCATTAATACTTTTTGGACTTTTGGGTTTAATTCTTTCTTAAGAAAGAAAACCATGGCACTACCTAAGGCAGTACCAACAAGCGGAATAAATAAAGATAAGATAACAATAAACGACATTTGAATATGCTTTCCGGAGAGAGTTTAACACTTTATTGGTGTTAAGCAAGGTTTATTTTGTTTTTTTGGTTTCATCTATAACAAGTTTCTTGATATAGACTTCGTAGTTCATATGAACAACAAGGAAGATAATTTCAACAAATGGAACAGCAAGAATGAAGCCGCCATAATATGGAACAAATAGAATTGGGATGATTGTTATAAGCATTCCAAGAACTAAAGTGATGATGTTTCCGATTTGTAAAAAGATGACGTTTTTAAGATTAAAAACTTTTTTAAATGGAAGTTTCTTAAAGGCGTAGAAGAAGTATGCTTCAACATATGAAATGAAGAGCATCCCAAGACCATAACCAATATTAACAATGACTTTAACCCACGCCTGAGAAGGATTAAATTTCAGATAAATCCAGGCGAACAAAACAAACAATGCTGTATCAACAATTGAGAAGAGAATTGCTTTAATCCAACCGGTTTTTGTCGAGGATTTTCGCATTGCAATCATAATTACAAAGAACGAAACCGCGAAGCCCATCACAGCTAAAACAACGATTGTTACAATAGTTCCGCTGACGACGGCAGCGCAATCGTTGATTGATGCAATAATGGCACTTGTATCGATGCTGTCTCCAAACAATGCTCGAGCAACATCGGTAAGTGTATTAACAACCCATTCCTTTTGAGTAAGGACCGCTAAATAAGAATTCACGCCATCACTTCCATCAATTGAACTGGCTTTCTCAATAAGTTTTGATAGAGCTTCAGACCAGTTAAATTCAGCACCTCCAATTTGCTCACCAATCTTAGCAAATGTAGATTTGATTGAATCGAGGATTAAAGGTATTCCAACGGAAGAAGCAATGACAATAAAAAACATACATATTCCTAAAGGAACAAAATAGTACTTTAAATTTATTAGGAGGTTCTTGAGGCAACTTTTAATTTGCTTCATTTTTATTTCTTCTTCTTTAAAACTTCATCAATCCAGTGATGGAAACAAAGCATAATTAAAATACCAATGAAGATAACACTTCCTCCAGAGGCTAAAAGTGGTACAGCAATGCTGTAATTATCTAAAACAGTAAAAGGAATGCCAGCAACAAGAGCTAAAAAACCAATCGAAAAAATAACAATGACAACATTTTTTAGTCTTGTGGCAATTTGTAAGTTTCTTTTCTCTTGATCACTCATGTTGTTCCTTCCTTTTTCTTAATACACGAATAAGTGTTTTATTATCTTCGCTATATTCTCTGGATAATAAATGAATCAAATTCATTTCGATTGATCCATATAAAGCAAAACATCCAAAGAAGATTTCGTAAGAGTTATATAACCAATAGATTTCTCCAATGAATGTGTATGGGAATAAGAATACTGAAGCTGACATTAATTTGTTCATATACGTATGAACGGAACTAAAGCATCGGAATTTAACAAAGCACACTACATAGGCAACCATATGTAAAGTGAATGGAACAAGAATAATAACCCAGTTCCACCACTCTAAAATGCCTAATAGATATGGAAGAATACGAATGGCCATAATTAATTGAAGAGCCCAGTCAGCAACGCTATCAATTACAGATCCAATTCGTGATTCAAGATGGAATCGTCGCGCGATGAAGCCATCTAAAGGATCCGTCAAACCAGCAATTCCATAGACAATAAAGAATGCTAGACTCATTGGTTCAATAAAGATGATTGCAATAGCAAGAAGAATTCTTATTGAAGAGAGAATATTTGGAGTCTGACGAAAAATCTTTTTCATAAACTGTACTTACTAATTATTAAACAAAAAAATATTTTTTAAAATATTTATCTAAGTAATTATTATAAGTTGTCTATCAAAGCAAAATGAAAAGTGGAACAAGTCCACTCTTATTTCTGTAACAAATATAGATTGGAAGAGATTCAGTATTGTTTGTCATAATTAAACTTCTAAAATTAATTACTCGGTATTTAGCAAGTTATCATTAAAAGATTCACTTGTAGATACTTTATTCATAGAGAAAATTTTGGAAATTATCCGAATTTTGCTGGTGATTTTGTAAAATTTTCAAATATTTTAATTTAATAAAAAGAAAAACTCCACGAAGGAGTTATCTTGGGTGGAGATAACAGGACTTGAACCTGCACGGGTTGCCCCACTAGATCCTAAGTCTAGCGCGTCTGCCAGTTTCGCCACATCTCCAAGTGAGCGATATTATAACACAAGAAAATAAAAAAGCCATCATAGAGATGGCTATTAGTGGTGCCTTCTATCGGACTTGAACCAACAACCTACCGCTTACAAGGCGGTTGCTCTGCCAATTGAGCTAAGAAGGCGATTAGGAAGGGTGGGCGCTACTGGGCTCGAACCAGCGACCTCTTCCGTGTG
>JAFSMX010000007.1 GCA_017447725.1 Bacilli bacterium | reverse complement strand
ATTTCAAGACTCGTTCTCGAAAATTCTGATTTCGTTGTGAAAATCCCAATGCTTGGCCACGTGAACTCATTAAACGTCTCTGTGGCAACAGGTGTATTACTAAGTAATATTAGATCCTCCTTTAAGTAAATAAGGAGGAATTTACATGTCAAAATCCAAAAATCTTGGATTCTTTTCAACATATGAAGCCGAATTAACTCATAAGTATTACGAAAAGTGCCAAGAAGAAAACATCCGCTTAATGCTGATGTTAATGAGAGAATGTTTTATTAGAAACGTCACAAGAGAAGACTGCGAAGATATGTACAATGAGTTCTTCGCAATCGCTGTCAAAACTTACAATCCAAGTATCACCAGATTCAGATACTATCTCAAGAAAATTGTTCACTACAAAACTCTTGACTTTGTTAGGCGGGTCCAAACAAGAAAAGATCCGCTTTTTTATTGCGTAAGTTTAGACATTAGAAATCGTCGTCACGAAAAGATCTCTGAGACTCTTGGAGAATTTGACGATGAAATTAAGAATTTTGAGACCATCTTGTCTTCAGATGAGCTAAGAAAATTCGCTCTTGATCCCCTTGATAAAATAATTCTCATTTACCGCGGTTCTGGTTGGACACTCCAACAAATTGCTGACAAATTAAATATGTCTGTTTCAGGTGTTAGAAGAAGGATCCTGGCACAGCGAAAAAACCAAAAACTTTTAGATAGTCTACACAATTTAGATTAATAGTTTTTTAATTACATTAATTATGAGATAATATAAACACCTAAATCGGAGGCTTATCTCATATGGCTGATTGTAATCATGACTGCTCAAACTGCTCTGAAAGCGACTGCAGTGAACGCAAAATCGAAAAATTAAAACCACACCAATTTTCGTCATTTCGTAAGACTTTTGCGGTGATTTCTGGAAAAGGTGGGGTAGGAAAAAGTCTTGTTACTTCACTTTTAGCAAGCGCACTAAATAAGCGCGGACATAGTGTCGCAATTATTGATGCTGACGTTACCGGACCAAGTATTCCGCAAGCATTTGGTTTGAAAGGAAAACTTGCTCCACAAGATGATTCAGGGCTCTATCCTTTACTTTCTCCTCATGGCATCAAAATTATGTCAGCAAACTGCTTACTTGAAGATGCGGAAGATCCAATTTGTTGGAGAGGACCACTTATTGCTGGTTTTGTTCAACAACTCTACACCGATGTTATCTATGGAGACGTCGATTATTTATTGATTGATATGCCACCAGGAACAGGCGATGTTCCACTCACTGTTTTCCAAAGCTATCCAATTGACGGAATTATCGTTGTTTCAAGCCCACAAGAACTTGTTTCAATGGTCGTTGCTAAATCCATCAATATGGCAAAGATGATGTATGTTGATATTTTAGGCGTAGCAATGAATATGGCTTACGTAAAATGCCCAAAATGCAATGAAAAAATCGTTGTTTTTGGTAATGGAAAATATAAAGAAGACGTTAAACGACATGGCTTAGAAGTTTTAGCTGAAATTCCTATTGATCCTGAACTAGCAACTAAGGTTGACCAAGGCAAGGTTGAGGAATATGAAACTGACGCTCTCGATGAACTCGTTCATCGTGTTGAAGAATACAAAAAATAAAGGAGATCAGTTATGAAAAAGTACGTTTGTCAAATCTGCGGTCAAGAGGTTGAGGTCGAAGAAGGAGAGGTTTGCCCAATTTGTGGCGCTCCATTCGAAATGCTCAAACCAGTCGAAGAAGACGAATAATAAGTCATTATTGACTTTTTAATTCGTAAAAGAGTAAAATAGTCCAGCAAGATGTTAATAGGATAACGTTTTATGAGAAAGAAAGTTATTTTAATTTGCCCTGAATGTCTGTCGAGAAATTACACGACAACAAAGAAAGAGGGGGAAACCAAACGTCTTGAAATTAAGAAGTACTGTCCAACCTGTAACAAGATGACGTTACATAAGGAAAGTAAGTAAGGAGGCTTTGTATGGGTGTTAAAAAGTATACTCAAGAAGTCATTAAAGAAGGCAAACGTGTTCGTTGGCCAAAGAAAGATGTCTTCGTGCCAGCACTTATCACAACAATTGTGATTTGTGTTTTCTGTGCATTGATTTTATCAATTGAAGACTTAGCCTCAGGATCATTAATTGGTCAACTGAAAGAAATTTTTGGCGGTGGTGCTAAGCAAGCAGCTGATGGCGCAATCCGCTTAATTAGATAAGGAGACGTTAGGATGGCTCAATTAGGTGAAAAGCGTTGGTATATCGTGACAACTTATTCTCAACACGAAAATAAAGTTGCTGATAACTTAAGAAAACGTATTCAAACAATGAATCTCCAAGACTACATTTTTAATGTCTTGGTTGCTGAACAAGAAGTTCCTGTCCTTAAGGACGGAATGCCAACTGGCAAGACAAAAATGAAAAATCTTTTCCCAGGAAACATCTTTGTGGAAATGATTATGACCGACAACTCTTGGTATGTTGTTCGTAACACACCGGGTGTTACTGGTATTGCCGGATCTGCTGGTGGTGGTCAAAAACCAACCCCAGTCTCACGTGAAGAAATCGAACCGGTTCTTAAAAGAATGGGTATGGTCGATAGCTCCATGTATGATCGTTATAACGTTGGTGACAATGTTAAAGTCATTCGTGGACCACTTGAAGGTACCGAAGGTAAGATTCTCTCCATTGATAAAACAACAGGTGCTTGCCGTATCGAAACAATCTTCTTTGGACGTGCTACTCCAGTTGATGTCGATTTCTCTGAAATCGATAAGATCTAAGAAAATCTTAAATAATTGGATTCTTAAGGGAATCCTTTTATTTTACTTGAATATATGAACGCACATTCATATAATATACGCGGAGGAAGTAATCCGATTATGTCTAACAAAGTTAATGAAGTGTCAAAAATCTTCAAGATTATGTCTGATCCAACTCGGTTAAAAATTCTTTTATCTTTACTTAATGATGAAAAATGCATGTGCGAGTGCGGAAAGCAGAATTGTTCTGAATGTACTTGTCATTCATGCATGATTGAGAAATGTGTTGGTGACATTGTGAGTGAAGTTAGTGAATCTCAATCACTAGTCTCACATCAATTAATTGTTTTACGAAAAGCCAATCTTGTTCGTACTCGTAAAGAAGGACAAAAGGTTTACTATTCCTTGTCAGATTGCCACGTTAAACAACTTTTAAATGTGGCAGTGGAACATGTGGAGGAATTATAAAATGAGTAAAAAAGTAGTTTATCATTGTTCGGGATTTGATTGTCCGAACTGCGCCTCTAAAGTAGAAAGATACTTAAATAAACAAGAGTTTGTTCAACAAGCAACAATCGACTTTGCAAATGAACGTATGTACATCGTTTATCGCGAAGATGAGATGCCTGTTGAGAACCTAAAAGAGGAGATCAAAAAGATTGAAGATGATCCTTTAAGAATTGAAAGAATTAATAAAGGTTCAAAACAAAAATATTCCATTTTTAACCGCAAATTCTGGATAACTTTAGGTAGAATCGTTGCTGCAGCGGTGCTTGTTGCCGTCGCGATGATTGTCTATGGAGAAGAATTTTCATGGGTGTCCTTTGCACTTCATGCAGTTGCGGCTGGAATCGTTGTTTATGATATTGTTTGGAAGGTTATTCAAAACATTATTCACTTACGAAATCCGATTGACATGAATCTTTTGTTAACGATTTCGTGTTTAGGTGTTTTCGCTCTTTCTGTTTTAATTAATTTAGGTGTTTTACAAGGCGCTGGATTCCCAATTGATATGATGGATGGCGTGATGGTTGTTGCCCTCTATCAAGTTGGTGAACTATTTGAACACATTGCAACTGGTAAATCTAAGAATGCTATTTCAAACGCGATTGATTTACGTGCAGATACTGCGAACCTAATCGTGAATGGTAAAGTTAGCCAAGTTAAACCAGAAACTTTGAAAGTCGATGATCAAATCATCGTTCACGTTGGTGAAATCGTTCCAGCAGATGGTGTAATCATTGATGGTCAAGGAACATTAGATATGTCCTCGTTAACAGGTGAACCAATGCCGGTTGATGTTGTGAAAGGAGCCAACGTTTTGAGTGGTTCTATTCTAAGAAGTGGATCAATTACGGTTTGTGTTAATAAAGTGTTCGCTGATTCAACAATTTCCAAGATTATTGAACTTGTTCAATCCTCTGGAGAACACAAAGCTAAAGCCGAGAAATTCATTACAAGATTTGCACGTATTTATACACCAACGGTCTTTGTCATAGGAATCTTGTTTGCACTACTTACAGGTATTATTACAGGACAATGGTCTGAGGGCATTTATCGTGGTTTAGCAATCCTTGTTGTTGCATGTCCTTGTGCCATCGTTATTTCGGTGCCTTTAGCCTACTTTGCTGGCATCGGATTAGCATCCAAACGAGGCATTGTTATTAAGGGTGCAAATTACCTTGATTCACTATGTAACATTGGAGTGCTTTTCGTTGATAAAACAGGTACTCTAACTTATGGTAATTTTGAGGTTACTGAAATCCATAACGAAGGTGTTTCAAAAGAAGAATTTTTAGAAGCCTTATACTCGGCTGAATCACGTTCAAATCACCCAATTGCAAAAGCCATTGTTTTACACCAAAATATCTCTGAATTAGCACTCAATCAGGAAGACTATGAAGAGGTCCCGGGTTTAGGAATATCAACAAAGTATAAAAACCAGCAAATCCTGGCTGGAAATGTTGACCTACTTAAAAAATATGGGGTTTTTGCCGAGGAAATCGATTTACCAGGAACTGCGGTGTATGTCGCAAAAAATGGCAAATATATTGGCTATGTTTTACTACAAGACATCGTTCGTGATAAAGCTAAATTAATGGTCAAGAAAATGCACGAACTTGGTGTCAAAGTTGTCCTCCTTTCTGGAGATAAAGAAGCCACTGTTAGAGAGGTCGCAAATGAGGTTGGAGTTGATAGCTATTACGCCAAACTTTTACCAGGCGATAAAACCAAGTTTGTTGAAGACGCAATCGAACATCGAGAAAATAAAAAATTAGTCGCATTTGCTGGTGATGGAATTAACGATACTCCGTCAATCATCCGTGCTGATGTTGGCTATGCGATGGGAGGCATTGGATCTGATATGGCCGTCGAAAACTCTGATGTTGTCATTATGCAAGACCATCCACTAAAGATTTATGACTCAATTGTTATCGCCAAAAAGGTCCGTCGAGTAGCAATATTCAACATTGTTTTCTCCCTCTTGGTGAAGGTTGCTGTCATCGTCTTATTAATGACCAAGGTTGTCTCTAATATGGAGATTGCTGTCCTCGCAGACACGGGCCTAACCGTGCTCATGACGCTCAATTCATTACTAATTATTTATCGAAAGATCAAATAGATTAAAACTTTGTTTTAGAAAAGTCAGGACCGAATGGTTCTGATTTTTTTCTTGCATACGTGTATGTATGCTGGTATAATCCCATTCGCATGTCGTTCGCTATGAGAGAGCGGGCGGTAATAGCACATATACGTATTGTGGAAGGACAAACGATTTAGTCCATTAAACCACAACACGGACAACCTAAGAAAGAAAAGGAGGAAATGTCACGTGAGTAAAAGAATCGTCAAAGTTGTGAAGATGGAACTCCCTGGCGGCGAAGCCAAACCAGGTCCAAAGCTCGCTAGTGCTGGCGTGGTCATGCCAAAGTTCTGTACGGATTTCAACGCTAAGACCGCTGACCGTAAAGGCGAAATCGTTCCAGTTATCATTACAGCTTATGAAGACAAGTCCCATGACTTTGTAATCAAGACTTCTCCAGCCGCTGGCTTAATTCTTAAAGCCGCTGGCGTTCAAAAAGGTTCTGCTAATCCAAAGACCATCGTTGGTCACATTATCCAAGCCAAAGTGAGAGAAATCGCTGAATACAAGTTACCAGACTTAAACTGCGACAATATCGAATCAGCGATGAAAATCATTGAAGGTACATGCCGCAACATGGGAATCGCGGTCGACAAATAATATCTATGAAATACTCAAAGAATTATAAAAAAGTTGCCGAACTCGTTGATTCTAACAAAGTCTATAGCATTGAAGAAGCATGCGAACTCGTCAAGAAAACATCTACTGTTAAGTTTGATGCCACAGTCGATGTCAGCCTTCATTTGAATGTTGACACCACCAAAGCCGACCAGCAAGTCAGAGGAACTCTCATCCTTCCAAATGGTAATGGCAAAACCAAAAAGATCTGTGCAATCACTTCTAAAGTAGAAGAAGCCAAAGCTGCCGGCGCGGATTTCGTCGGTGGTAAAGAATTAATCGAAAAAATCCAAAAAGAAAACTGGTTTGAATTCGACGTTATCGTCGCGACACCAGACATGATGGGAGAAATTGGAAAAGTAGCTCGTATACTTGGTCCAAAAGGCTTAATGCCAAACCCAAAAACTGGTACCGTTACACCAAACGTTGCACAAGCTATTAAAGAAATCAAACTTGGTAAGGTTGAATACCGTCTTGATAAAGACGCCAATATGCACGTCTCGATCGGTCGTGTCAGCTTTACAGAAAAAGCCCTTAGTGAGAACTTAGCAGCTCTTACTTCCACATTAGTGAAAGTTCGTCCAGCCGCTGTTAAAGGCACATTCATTAAGAATGCTGTCATTCACACCACTATGGGACCAGCCATTCACTTCACATTTGAAGGAATGTAATTTATACGAAGCACAATATACCTAAGACAGCAACGGCCACGGGGCTTAATCATGTTGCCCAGGTATTAACCAAGTATATTGGAGCCTCAAAGACTATTAAGAAAAAGGAGGTAGAACAATGAATCCATCAACTCTCGAAAGCAAGAAGCAAGTTGTTAGTAAGATTAGCGAATCATTCAAGGGTGCATCAACAATGGTCATCGTTGAATACCGCGGATTAACAGTTGCTGATTTATCTGAACTTCGAAAGTCATTAAAAGCGGTCAAAGCTTCATTCAATGTTTACAAGAACACCTTAGTGCAACGCGCTAGTGATGAACTTGGATACAATGAACTCGACCAATACCTCTCTGGTTCTAACGCCTATGTCTTCTCTGAAGATGTTGTCGAAGGACCAAAAGTACTCGCCAAATTCGCTAAGAAAAATGAAAACTTAGTGATTAAGGCCGGTCTTGTCGAAGGCAAGGTCGTTGATGCAGCCGGTGTTAAAGCCGTCGCAACAATGCCAAACCGCGAAGGATTAATTTCCATGTTCTTATCGTGCTTGCAAGCACCTATCCGCAGTTTTGCTTGCACTGTCAAAGCTGTTGCGGATAGCAAAAATTAATTGCCTAAGGAGGAAACTAAAATGGCAAAGTTAACAAAAGAAGAAATCATTGCTTCCTTAAAGGAAATGACCGTCATTGAACTCAATGATCTCGTCAAAGCAGTTGAAGAAGAATTTGGCGTTACAGCCGCTGCTCCAGTTGCAGCCGCTGCCGCTGCTCCAGCTGAAGAAGAAGGACCAAAGGCTGCTGCCGATGTCTCTTTATTCCTCAAAGCTGTTGGCGCTAGCAAAGTCGCTGTCATTAAAGCTGTCCAAGCCATCACTGGTCTCGGCTTAATGGATGCCAAGAAACTTGTTGACGGTGCACCATGTGCCGTTAAAGAACACATCTCACCAGTTGAAGCTGAAGAACACAAGAAAGCTCTTGAAGCTGCTGGCGCAGAATGCGAAGTTAAATAATTATTTAACAACAACCCTAATTAGCGATAATGAGTCATTATTTTATCAATGATGAAAGTCTTGGATCATCTCCAAGACAAGTACGGTACGTCATTAATGACGTAGCGTTCTCATTATCGTCTGATATAGGAGTCTTTTCTAAAAGTGAGTTAGACTGGGGGAGTCGTGTCCTTATAGAAACACTTCTTCCCCTCTCACTTGGAGAAAGTCTTCTTGACCTTGGGTGTGGAATTGGCCCGATCGGCTTAACTCTAGCCTATTTCCACCCCCGTCTGAATGTGACTTGCTCAGACGTTAACACGCGCGCACTGGTATTATGTGAAAAAAACGCGCAAACGCTCGCGTTAAGCCACCGAGTCACCTGCCTTCAAAGTGACATCTATATAGAGATTGAAGGAAAATTCCATTCGATTGTGTCAAATCCGCCAATTAGAGCTGGAAAAAAAGTTACTTACCGGATCTATGATGAAGCGAAGGAGCACCTCGAAGATGGAGGTTCATTATACGTCGTCGTGCGAAAGGCACAAGGCGCAGAATCCGTGAAAAAACATTTAGAAGAGGTCTTTGGAAACGTGACCATTCTAAAGAAAAGTAAAGGATACTTCGTCCTGATGGCGACGAAAATGAATTAATGAAAAAGGAGCCACATATGAGCAAAACCTATAAAGATTACCCATTACTACCAAATAATCGAATTAACTTTTCGAAAATTTCCGGTAGTCTTGAACTCCCAAATCTTGTAGAAATCCAAACTGATTCTTACAAGTGGTTCCTTGAAAAGGGAATTGATGAAGTCTTAAAAGAAGTTTTCCCAATCGCAAACTTCTCTGAAGACATCTTCATTGATTATGTTTCAAGTGAACTAAAAGATCCAAAACACACTTATTTACAATGTAAAGAACACGATTACAACTACCAAGCCCAACTTCGTGCCAAACTTCGTCTTCGTTACCAAGATAGTGGTGAACAAAAAGAAGAAGAAGTGTTTATGGGTGATATTCCTCTCATCACTGATTCAGGAACATTCATTATTAATGGTGCGGAACGTGTCATTGTTTCCCAAATCGTTCGTTCCCCAGGTGCTTACTTAAGTAAGGAAATGGATAAAAACGGTAAATATTTCTATGAAGCCGACTTAATCCCAACTCGTGGAACATGGTTAGAATTCGAAACAGACCAAAAGGGTTTAATTAATGTTCGTATCGACCGTCAAAAGAAAATGCCAGCCACCATTTTATTAAAGGCGTTAGGCATTGTTGAACCAAGCCAATATCGTAAACTCTTCGGAGATAACGAAATGCTTGAAGCGACCATTGAAAAGGATAAAGAAGAACATACTTCAGCTTTTGATGCGTTAGTCACGATCTTCCGTAAACTTAAACCAGGTGAACCAATCACCCAAGAAGGTGTGGCGAATTTCCTTATTCAAAAGTTCTTTGACCACAAGCGTTATGACTTAGGTCGCGCTGGTCGATTCAAATATCGTACTAAACTTGGAATCTATAACCGTTTAGCCGGACGTATTCTCGCAGAGAATTTAGTTTCCGCTGACGGAGAAATCTTATATAAAAAGGGAGATTACCTCTCCAAAGAAGACGTCCAAAAATTAATGGATCTCGAAGTCTTTGAAAAAGGCGCTCACGAAATCAAGATTAAGGCTGAAAAGAGCTTAGTCGAAGCGATGGATCGGGCTGCCCCACGTGGTAAATCAGATAAAGAAACTCTTGATGAGATTAACCAAGAATTCCGTGGCAAGGTCAACATGATTAAGGTTTACGTTGATGACAAGATGAAAGAAACTCAAAACATCATCGGTACTGACCTTAACCTTACTGTCCAATGTGTCACATTCTCTGATATTATCGCGATTTTCTCCTACTTAATGAACATTATGGCTGGATTTGGCGATGTCGATGACATCGATAACCTCTCCAACCGTCGTATTCGTTCTGTTGGTGAATTAATTCAAAGTCAATTCCGTATCGGTTTAACCAAAATGGTGAAGACAGTCCAACAAAAGATGTCTATTTCCGATATGAGTAATGCTTCAATTAAGAGCTTAATTAATATTAAACCTCTCACAAGTAGCATTCGTGAATTCTTTGCGAGCTCCCAACTCTCCCAATTCATGGATCAAACTAACCCACTTTCTGAACTAACCAATAAGAGACGTATTTCCGCTCTTGGTCCAGGTGGTATTACTCGTGACCGTGCCTCAATGGCCGTTCGTGACGTTCACCCAACCCACTACGGACGTATTTGTCCAATTGAAACTCCAGAAGGTCAAAACATCGGTTTGATCAATAACTTAGCTACATACGCTAAAATCAACCGCTATGGATTTATTGAAACTCCATATCGTATTGTTAAAAAAGGTGGTCAAGTCACCGACGAAACAGAATATCTTTCCGCCGAAGACGAAAAAGACCATTACATCGCTCAAGCTAACGTCCACCTCGATGAGAACGGCTTTATTACCGATAAGGAAGTCATCGCCCGTCACAACGGTGAAAATGTCTTAGTCGACTCTTCCCTCATCGATTATATCGATGTTAGTCCAAAGCAAATCGTTTCCATTGCTTCCGCCTGTATTCCATTCTTAGAAAACGACGACTCCACCCGTGCTCTTATGGGTGCGAACATGCAGCGTCAAGCTCTTCCACTTCTTAAACCACACGCTCCATTTGTTGGAACTGGTATGGAATGGAAGGTTGCTAAAGATGCTGGTTTAGCCGTGATTGCTGCTGGAGATGGCGTAGTTAAATACGTTGACTCCCAACAAATCGTGATTAAAGAAAAGAATGGTGAACGTGTCTATCAACTTCAAAAATTCGAACGTTCCAACCAAGGCACATGCATTAACCAAAAATCAATCGTCAAGATTGGTGACAAAGTCAAACAAGGACAAATCATCGCTGATGGCCCAGCCATGGAAAACGGTGATTTAGCGCTTGGACAAAACGTGACCATCGCCTTTATGACCTGGGAAGGTTATAACTACGAAGACGCGGTCATTATGTCTGAACGTCTTGTTAAAGACGATACATACACCTCAATCCACATTGAAGAATATCAATTAGATTGTCGTGAAACCAAGCTTGGACCAGAAGAAATCACCCGTGATATTCCAAACGTCGGTGAAGATGCTAAAGCATTCCTCGATGAAAACGGAATCATCATTCCAGGTGCGGAAGTTCGTGAAGGAGATATCCTTGTCGGTAAAACTACTCCAAAAGGACTTAGTGAACCAACTCCAGAAGAAAAACTCCTCATGGCCATCTTCTCTGAAAAGACCAAAGACGTCAAAGATAGCTCCCTCCGTGTTCCTCACGGTGGTGCAGGTACCGTCCTTGATGTGAAGATCTTCTCTAGAGAAAACGGTGATGAACTTCCACCAGGCGTCAAGAAATCCATCCGCGTCTTCATCGTTCAAAAACGTAAGATCAGCGCTGGTGATAAGATGTCTGGACGTCACGGTAACAAAGGTGTTATTTCCCGTATTCTTCCAGAAGAAGATATGCCATTCCTTGCTGATGGTACTCCAGTGGACATTATGCTTAACCCACTCGGCGTTCCATCTCGTATGAACATCGGTCAGATCTTAGAAATCCACTTAGGTCTTGCTTGTAAGAAACTTGGATTAAAGATTGCCACCCCTGTCTTCGATGGTATTACAAACGAAGAAATCTTCGACCTGATGAAGCAAGCTGGAATCGCTGAAGATGGTAAAACCATCCTCTACGATGGACGTACTGGCGAACGCTTTGACGAAAGAATTAGCGTTGGCGTGATGTACATGATTAAACTTGTTCACATGGTTGATGATAAGTTACACGCCCGTGCAACAGGACCTTACTCCTTAGTGACTCAACAGCCACTTGGTGGTAAAGCCCAAAACGGTGGTCAGAGATTCGGTGAAATGGAAGTCTGGGCTCTTGAAGCCTATGGTGCTGCCCATACACTTGAAGAAATTCTCACCATCAAGTCTGATGACCGCGTTGGTCGACGCAAAACCTACGAAGCGATCATCAAAGACTATGACATTCCAAAACCAGGCTTACCAGAAGCCTTCAATGTCTTGGTCAAAGAACTCAGTGCTCTTTGCATGGATGTTAAACTCATCGACAAAGACGGCAAAGTCATCGATACCGATGCCTTAGCTCGTGAAGCACACAAAGAAGAACGTAAAATTAATTCCAATATTCGTCACTTAGTTGGTGAAACAAATCACGAACAAGAGATTCTCTCCGACGATGGTCGTAGTGAAGACTTAAGTGAAAAGATTGCGGAATTACTCGGTTAATAGGAGGTAAAAACAATGTTTGATGTCAATAAATTAGCTAGCATTAAAGTTGGTCTTGCTTCCCCAGACCGTATCCGTAGTTGGTCCCATGGCGAAGTCACCAAGGCTGAAACAATCAACTATCGTAGTCAAAAACCAGAGATGGGAGGTCTCTTCTGTGAAAAGATCTTCGGTCCAGCAAAAGACTATGAATGTCACTGCGGAAAATACAAAAAGATTCGTTTTGCTGGTATTACCTGTGAAAAATGTGGTGTTGAAGTCATCTCGAAAGATGTCCGTCGTGAAAGAATGGGTCACATTGAACTCGTCTCTCCATGTACACACATTTGGTATTTAAAAGGTATTCCTTCTAGAATCGCTCTTCTTTTAGACATTCCTCCAAAACAAGTTGAGGAAGTGGTCTACTTCGTCTCCCACATTTGTTTAAATCCAGGAGATAGCGGTGTTTTAAAATACAAGGAATTCCTTGATGAAAAAACCGCTCGTGAAGTCTTTACCGCTGCGATTCAAGAAATCGTCTCTAAAGGCTTAATTGACCCAAATTCTGTTGATACAGAACTTGCTCAAGAATACATTGATCGTTTAAATAACCAAAGCGAAGCTTTCGACTTCCAAACTGTCTCTCGTTTCATTTCGAAATACACCAAAGCCGAATTCGGCGAAGGTGCTGCAGCAATTAAACGTTTACTCCGTGAAGTGAAGTTAGATGAAGAATTTGCTAAGGTAACCGAAGAAATTCGTACTTCAACAGGCCAAAAGAAAGCCAAAGCCATCAAACGTCTTGAAGTTGTTCAAGCGTTTAGACAAAGCGACAATAAACCAGAATGGATGGTTCTTGATGTTATTCCAATCATTCCACCTGATTTACGTCCAATGCTCCAACTCGATGGTGGACGTTTTGCCGCCTCGGATTTAAACGATTTATATCGTCGTGTTATTACTCGTAATACACGTCTTAAAAAATTAATCGATCTTAACGCACCAAACGTTATTCTGATGAACGGACGTCGTATGCTTCAAGAAGCAGTTGATGCCCTGATCGATAATGGACGTCGTAATAAACCAGTTCAAGGAGCTGGTGGACGTCCACTGAAATCCTTATCCTCTTCCTTAAAAGGAAAACAAGGTCGTTTCCGTCAAAACTTACTTGGTAAACGTGTTGACTACTCCGGTCGTTCCGTTATTGCGGTTGGACCAGATCTAAAGATGTACCAATGTGGTCTTCCACGCGAAATGGCGATCCATCTCTTACGTCCATACATCGCGAATCTATTAATTAAACGTGGGTATGTGTCTGCACATAAGGCGGCGGATAAGATTATTGATCAATATGACCCAATCGTCTTCGACATTGTCGAAGAAATCATTGGTGATCACCCAGTGCTCCTTAACCGTGCTCCAACTCTTCACCGTTTAGGTATTCAAGCGTTCCAACCAAAACTTGTTGATGGTCGTGCAATTCGACTTCACCCACTTGTTTGTACTGGATTTAACGCCGACTTCGATGGTGACCAGATGGCTGTTCACGTCCCACTTAGTAAAGCGGCACAACAAGAAGCTCTTAATTTGATGCTTGCATCAAATAACATTCTTGGTCCTAAAGATGGTAAACCAATTGTTACTCCATCCCAAGACATGGTTTTAGGTAACTACTACCTCACCATGGAAGAATCGAAAGAAGCTCTTCTTGCCCGTGCTGATCGTCGTAAAAACAAAGGCGATACAGAAGAATATGAACTCTTTACCATTTATGGTAATGCAGAAGGTAAAGTCTTTGGTACAATCGACGAAGTCTTAAGAGCATATCAAACTAAACAAGCACATCTCCACACTCGTATTGCGATTCGCGGTAGTGCTTTAGAGAAGAACGGCTTCACTGAAGAAATGAAGAAGTCTTACCTCATTACAACTGTTGGTAAAGTGATCTTCAACCTCATCTTCCCAGCCGACTTCCCATACTTAAACGAAGCTAGCAAAGAGAACCTCAAGGGTGATCTAGCCAAGTTCTTCGTCCCACGTGGAACAAACATTCCAGAATACATTCATAATCTTCCACTCATTCGTCCATTCAAGAAGAAAGACCTTGGAAACATTATTGATGAAATCTATCATCGTTATGGCACATCCAAGACCTCAGCTGTTCTTGATAAGATGAAAGACCAAGGATTTAGATACGCGACAGCTGCTGGATTTACTATTTCCATCTCTGACGTACCAATCCTTAAAGGTAAAGAAGAAATTATCTCCAAAGGAGATGTGGCGGTTGAAGAAATCAATCGTTTATACGATAAAGGTTTACTCACCGACCAAGAACACCATAAAGAAGTTGTTGATATTTGGACTAATGTCCGTAATGAAGTTCAAGCTAAGTTAACCAGCCAATTCGAAGCTGACCAACGTAACCCAATCTTCATGATGTCTGACTCTGGTGCTCGTGGTAACATCTCGAACGTCACCCAGCTTTCTGGTATGCGTGGTTTGATGGCTAACCCAAAAGGTGAAACGATCGAACTTCCAATTAAATCCTGTTTCCGTGAAGGTTTAACAGTGTCTGAGTTCTTTATTGCTACCCACGGTTCACGTAAAGGTGGAGCCGATACCGCATTAAAGACCGCTGACTCTGGTTACCTCACACGTCGACTTGTCGACGTCTCTCAAGACGTTATTGTCCGTGAAGATGACTGTCACACTGACCATGGATTTGTGGTTCGTGAGATTCGCGATACCGCTCGTGACATGGTTATTGTCCCACTTATTGACCGTTTAGTTGGCCGATTCTCTCTCCGTGCTATTTGTGATCCAAAGACCGGTGAAGAAATCGTTCCAGAAAACACTTTAATCGATGAAGTGATGGCGAAGAAAGTTATCGACGCTGGCATTAAAGAAGTTGAAATCAGATCCTTATTCGGATGTGAAACCAAAAATGGTGTCTGTGTCCATTGTTATGGACGTAACTTAGCGACTGGTGAAGTCGTTAAGAAAGGTGAGGCTGTTGGTATTATGGCCGCTCAATCCATTGGTGAACCAGGTACTCAGTTAACAATGCGTACCTTCCACACTGGTGGTGTTGCTGGTAGCGATATTACTCAAGGTCTCCCACGTGTCCAAGAACTTGTGGAAGCCCGTACACCAAAAGGCGAAGCCTTAATCAGCGAAATTGCTGGTAAAGTCAAAGCTATTGAAGAAACAGGTGGCCGTTACCACATTGTTGTCGCCAATGACTTAGAAGAACGCGAATACATGTCCGCCTATGGCGCACACTTACGTGTTAAAGTTGGCGATGAAGTTCGTAACGGTGGCAAACTCACCGAAGGTGCGATTGCTCCAAAACATCTTCTCGAAGTTGCTGATGACGTTGCTGTTGAGAACTACATGCTCAAAGAAATTCAAAAGGTTTATCGTAGCCAATCCATTGGTATTAGCGATAAGCACATTGAAGTCATTGTGCGTCAAATGCTCAAGAAAGTCGTCATCATTGATTCTGGTGATACCGACATGGTTCCAGGAACCAGAATGGATATCGAAGAATTCACTGAGAAAAACGAAGATGCTGTCTTCTCAGGCAAACGTCCAGCGGTGGCTCGTCAACTCATCCTTGGAATTACCAAGGCTGCGTTAGAGACCAAATCCTTCCTCTCTGCTGCATCATTCCAAGAAACAACTCGTGTCTTAACTGATGCTGCAATCAAGGGTAAGAAAGATGACCTCCACGGTCTAAAAGAAAACGTTATTACTGGTAAACTTATTCCAGCTGGCGTTGGTCTACTTACCGAAGAAGAGGAAGAAGAAAACCTCAAGAACTTCACCGTTCGTGGTCGTATGAAAGAGGTCAAGCAACAATACATTGAAGCTCACGACCGTCCAGAAGACTTCGAATAAGAATAAAAAATTCTAACAATTAACCGTCATTGCAAAATGGCGGTTTTTTGCTGGTGATTTTCAAAAAGCGCTTGGGGTTTGACTATAATTCTCATTTATGGTCAATTCTCGGTTAAACTTGTAAAATTTAATTATTTTTTTATAATAAAAATTGCCAAAGGTGGAAAATTAGCACGCGACCACGGCGCATCTCCCCGGAGATGGGTATATCAAAGCGATCCAGGGACGGCTATCCTGGTTGGCAATAATCACATCCTTTATGGGTGTTTTTATTTATTTTTATTCTTCTTATTATTAAAATAATCAGATATGAAAAAAGTCGACCGTAAAGAAGTATTTAGAGCGGCGAAGTTTACCCTCTTCTCTATCTCGGCCGGAGTTGTTCAAATCATCTCCTTTACTCTTCTTGAAGAAGTTGCGCATCTTGATCATTGGATTAGTTATGGAATTGCGCTAGTTCTTTCAGTCATCTGGAACTTCACGTTTAATCGTAAGTATACATTTAAAAGCGCGAGTAATGTTCCAATCGCGATGTTAAAAGTGGTGGCCTATTACATTGTATTTACACCTCTTTCATTACAACTTGAATGGGTGTTAACAAATAAATGGACATTCCCTGGATCGCCTTATGTGGCCACAGGCATAAATATGGCGATTAACTTTGTTACAGAGTTCTTATATCAAAGATACTTTGTCTTTGGAAAATCACTTGATACCGCTGTAAAAGAAAAGGATGAACCAAATTCATCCGAAGAAAATAAATAATCTATTTCTTATTTATATTTTTTTGTTATAATGTATCCAGAAGAACGGAAACCCATATCTACAACTGGATATTAAGACATGGTTCTTCAAAACCCTAGCCACAGGGTTTTTTTCTTTATTTTAGAAGCAAGGCAACTAAACTAACCAGAATACACAACAGTGCAATTTTAAGAAGCACTAAGGCTTCATTAAGATTGTCTTTCATGTAGTATACCTCCTCACTAATAATAGATCAGAGATTTCCGTTCCGAGTTTTTATGACTTTTCTTTGTCAATTCGAATTGTAGCAAAAAACTTTATTTTATAAAAGTTTTTTGCAGTAATGATTTCTTATCCTTAAGGATAAAAGTTTTGATAAGGATGAATTTTAAAGAAAAATACGAGATTTTCGTTTATTTTTACAACAATCAAGACCACTATCTTATTAACAAGAAAAAGAAAATTTTATATTTTTGTTGACACCCTTTATTAATAAAGATAAAATCTTGTCGGTTAACGAAAAGGCCCTAATGGGCTTATATATTTGCCGGTAGTATGATACACCGGAGAATGTGTACGAAACTGAAACATTGAAAGGAGGACAATCAATGCCAACAATTAACCAACTCGTTAAAAATGGTCGTTCCCGTCCTGTGAAGAAATCAGCTACTCCAGCTCTTGGAAAACGCTGGAACTCCCTTCGCTCACGTGAAACAAACCAACCATCCGCCCAAAAGCGTGGTGTTTGCACCCGTGTCGGCACAATGACACCTAAGAAACCAAACTCCGCTTTAAGAAAATATGCTCGTGTTCGTCTATCTAATGGATATGAAGTCACAGCCTACATCGGTGGTGAAGGACATAACTTACAAGAACACTCCACAGTCATCATTCGTGGTGGCCGTGTGAAAGACTTACCAGGTGTTCGTTACCACATCGTTCGCGGTACTCTTGACTGTGCAGGTATTGAAGCTCGTCGTCAAGGACGTAGCCAATACGGTACAAAGAGACCAAAAGCGGCCAAATAAATTTGTTTAAAGAAAGGAGAAAAACATTATGCCACGTAAAGGAAAAGTTGCGAAACGTGAAGTCTTACCAGATCCAATATACAATTCTCGTTTAGTTACTCGTTTAATTAACCGCATCATGATTGATGGTAAAAGAGGCACTGCCCAAACCATTCTCTATAATGCCTTTAAGCAAATTGAGGAAGAAACAAAGAAACCTGCAATGGATGTCTTCGCGACCGCAATTAACAATATCATGCCAGAAGTCGAACTTAAGGTTCGTCGTATTGGCGCAGCCAACTACCAAGTTCCAGTTGAAGTTTCATCTGAACGTAAAGTTACACTTGGTCTTCGTTGGTTAGTCACATATGCGCGTCTTCGTAATGAAAAATCAATGGAAGCTAAATTAGCTCACGAAATCATTGATGCTGCTAACGGAGCTGGTGCATCTGTGAAGAAGAAAGAGGAAACGCACAAGATGGCCGAAGCCAACAAGGCGTATGCTCATTACCGTTGGTAATAGGAGATTACATTTATGGCACGTGAATTTGATTTACAACATACACGTAACATCGGTATCATGGCCCACATCGATGCCGGTAAAACAACTACTACCGAACGTATTCTCTATTTCACTGGAAAAATCCACAAAATTGGTGAAGTCCACGAAGGTGCGGCTACCATGGACTGGATGGTTCAGGAACAAGAGAGAGGTATTACCATCACATCTGCGGCTACTACCGCTATGTGGAAAGGTAACCGAATCAACATCATCGACACTCCGGGACACGTCGACTTCACAGCTGAAGTTGAACGTTCACTCCGTGTCTTAGACGGTGCTGTCACTGTCTTAGATGGTAAGAATGGTGTTGAACCACAAACTGAAACAGTCTGGAGACAAGGAACCAAATATGGTGTCCCACGAATCGTCTTTGTTAACAAACTTGACGCTATCGGTGCGGATTTCGATATGTGTGTTGCTTCCCTCCATGAACGTCTAGCAGCGAATGCTGAAGCTGTTCAATACCCAATTGGTACTGAATCTAACTTCAAAGGCGTCATCGACATTATCGAACGTAAAGCCTGGATGTACACATCTGATAAGGATGAAGCTCCACATGAAGCTCCAATTCCAGAAGATTATGTTTCCAAGGTTAATGAACTCCGTCAAAAACTTCTCGAAGCTCTTGCCGGATTCGATGATGACTTAATGATGCTTGTCCTTGAAGGTGAAGAAGTTCCAGTGGATATGATCAAAGCCACCATTCGTAAAGCCGTTTTAACTGGTGAATTCTTCCCAGTCTTCTGCGGTTCTGCTTACAAAAATAAAGGTATTCAATTACTCCTTGACGGTGTTGTTGCTTACCTCCCAAGCCCACTTGATATTCCTGTCGCCAAAGGCGAAGGTGAAAATGGTGAAGTCATTGAATGCCCAGCATCTGATGACGCTCCACTTGCCGCCTTAGCATTCAAGATTGCGACAGATCCATTCATTGGTCGTTTAGCTTATGTTCGTGTTTATAGCGGCGTCTTAACCTCTGGTTCATACGTCCTCAACTCGACAAAAGATGGCAAAGAACGTATCGCTCGTGTCGTCTTAATGCACTCCAACCATCGTCAAGAAGTTGATGCTCTCCACGCTGGTGACATCGGTGCTGTTGTTGGTCTTAAAAACACAACCACTGGTGACACACTCTGTGATGAAAAGCACCCAGTCATCTTAGAAAAGATGGAATTCCCAGAGCCAGTTATCGAAGAAGCTGTCGAACCAAAGACAAAAGCTGACCAAGAAAAGATGGGCATTGCCCTTCAAAAACTTGCTGAAGAAGACCCAACATTCAAGGTTCACACCAACGCTGAAACCGGACAAACAATTATCGCTGGTGTCGGTGAACTTCACCTCGACATCATCGTTGACCGTTTACGCCGTGAATTCAATGTCGACGTTAACGTCGGTGCTCCACAAGTTGGATACCGTGAAACAATCCGTGTTCCAGCTGAATGTGAAGGTAAATACATTAAGCAATCCGGTGGTCGTGGACAATACGGTCACGTTTGGATCAGATTTGAACCAAACCCAGGAAAAGGATTCGAATTCGTCGACGCTGTTGTCGGTGGATCCGTTCCAAGAGAATACATCCGTCCAACCCAAGATGGTTTGGAAGATGCTCTCAACCGTGGTCTTATTGCTGGCTACCCAGTAATCGACATCAAGGCAACCTTATTTGATGGTTCCTCTCACGATGTCGACTCCTCTGAAGCAGCTTATAAGATCGCTGCCTCAATGGCTCTTAAGGAAGCTGCTAAGAAATGTTCTCCAGTTATCCTTGAACCAATTATGAAAATCGAAGTTACTGTTCCTGAACAGTACTACGGTGATGTTATCGGCGATATTTCCCGTCGTCGTGGTAATATGACAGGTGAGACCCAACGTGGTAACGCCAAGATTGTCGAAGCTGAAGTACCATTAGCCGAAATGTTCGGTTATGTTACAGACCTTCGTTCATTTACCCAGGGTCGCGGTAACTATACAATGCAATTCTCCCATTATGGAGAATGCCCACGATTCGTGCAGGATGAAATTATTAAGAAATCCGGCATGTCTAATCGTTAAGGTGCAAATTAACACATTGTGTTGATTTAAACCGTCACTTGCTATATTATGATTTCGTTGAATTTTACGAAATCGATCCAAAAGGAGGAAAATTCAAACTATGGCAAAAGCAAAATTTGATAGAAGCAAACCACACTTAAACGTTGGTACCATTGGACACGTTGACCATGGTAAAACAACCTTAACTGCTGCTATCACAGCTACCCTTGCTAAGAAGGGTGGAGCAGTGGCCAAAGCATACGATGAAATCGATGCTGCTCCAGAAGAAAAGGCCCGTGGTATTACAATTAATACTGCCCACATCGAATACGAGACAGCCAATCGTCACTATGCTCACGTTGACTGCCCGGGACACGCCGACTATGTTAAAAACATGATTACCGGTGCTGCCCAAATGGATGGCGCAATCCTCGTTGTTGCAGCTACAGATGGTGTTATGCCACAAACTCGTGAACACATTCTTCTTGCTCGTCAAGTTGGTGTTCCATACATCGTTGTCTTCTTAAACAAATGTGATTTAGTTGACGACCCAGAACTTATCGACTTAGTCGAAATGGATGTCCGTGATCTCTTAAGTTCCTATGGATTCCCAGGTGATGAAGTCCCAGTCATTCGTGGTTCCGCAAAAGTGGCCCTCGATGGTGGTGATTCTTCTTGCATCGATGAACTCATGGCAGCTGTTGATAGCTACATTCCACTTCCACAACACGATAAAGACAAACCATTCTTAATGCCAATCGAAGACGTTCTCACCATTACTGGTCGTGGAACAGTCGTTACTGGTAGAGTTGAACGTGGTATTATCCATGTCAACGACGAAGTTGAAATTGTTGGTATTAAAGATACTCAAAAATCAGTCGTTACTGGTCTTGAAATGTTCCGTAAGATTCTTGATTACGCTGAACCAGGTGACAACGTTGGTGCCCTCTTACGTGGTATCAACCGTGACCAAGTCGTCCGTGGTCAAGTCCTTGCTAAACCAGGATCAATTACCCCACATACCAAATTCACCGCTTCCGTCTACGTTTTGAAGAAAGAAGAAGGTGGCCGTCACACTGCTTTCTTAAGCAACTACCGTCCACAATTCTACTTCAACACAACAGATATTACTGGTGTGATTACACTTCCAGCTGGCGTTGAAATGGTTATGCCAGGTGATAACGTCGAATTAACAGTCGAACTCATCCACCCAGTCGCTATCGAAAAGGGAACCAAGTTCTCCATTCGTGAAGGTGGCCGTACAGTTGGATCTGGTTCTGTTACCGAAATTATCAAATAATTGTTGAAAACAATTACAATTTAAGACCTCTTCGGAGGTCTTTTTTGTTGTCTTTCTTCCTTATTTAATAAATAATTATTGTAATGAGTCAGTTTAAAGAGAAAAAAGGACAGAGTCTTCCGCGTCATACTTTAATGGCCCCAATTGGTAAAAGAATTACCGCCTTTTTAGTTGATGCTGCCTTGACCTTACTCTTTACTATCGTCCTTGCTTTTGGAGCGGTGAAGTTTGCTTTTAACCCATCGATTGATGCGTGTTATGAGAAGCTTTATCCATGTGATTTTAATTCACATCTTTTCTATTATGACGAAGAAAGCAAAACTCGAAAGCAATACAAGCAAGAAGGAAACTACCAACTCTATTTGGATATTCTTTCTTATTATTATTTACATTATTTAACTGGTGAAGGAGTAGAGATTCCAGAAGGTTACACTGGTGATCAAGATGCTTATAAAGCTCCAAACTATAAAGAATACGTTAGTGGAACAGAAACTCTTCCAGTTAACTATTACACAGTGGCATGGTTTAACGAGAATATTTTAGAAATTAAGGAAGATGAACCATCCGAAACATCAACAGCTTATTTTATGTACGACAAAACTGGTGACGTTATTGACAAAACAAAAATCGGTGTTCGTCGCACTGAACACTACTCCACAAAACAAGGCAAAGTGGTGGAAGTCACCGAAGGCGAAACCGCCGCTGTTTTATACGAGAAATATAAACAAGCTTATTTTGGTAGTTTAATGAACCAAAATTTTTATCGTCCGTATTATGACAAAATTACATTTTTAACCGCAGTTTCCTGGTTAATTCCGGCAGTTTTGGCCTCTTTAATTAGTTACGTAATCATTCCAATGTTTATGAAAAATAACGCTTCAATTGGTAAGAAGATTATGAAACTTGGCTTGTGTGCGATTGATGGATATAAGATGCAGAAATATCAACTACTCTTAAGAGTAACTCCGTTAATTTTAACGTTAGCTTTGATCTTCTTACTTCCACTTCCAAGTTACTACATTGCATTCTCCATTGCTGCGGTAATTTTCATGGTCAGTGGTGGTCTAACTGCTGCCTCTCCAAAACACTGCGCTTTACACGATTATACCGGCAGAACCCTTGTAATTGATGCTGAAAGTTCAATCATTTTTGATTCGGAAATCGATGAAGAAGAGTTTATCGAAGCAGAAGATTTACAATGAAAAAAATTGAAATAGCCCCACTTTTTAGACGAATTGTTGCCGCCTTCATGGATGCTATTTTTGCTTTCTTCTTATATTTTATTTTAGTGACTTATGTCGCGACCCCAATTGCTCGAAAAGCAACAACATATGATGCCGATGTTAGTGATATTTATCAGTACGAAATCTCTTCGCACTTATACATGTGGATGCAACAAGATGACACTGGAAAATATCAACCAATCGAAGTCAAAGACTTCAGTGAAAAAATCAATAACCAATATCTCCAAAGAGTAAATGAAACGAGAAATGTTGGAGATTTTACTCTCGATCAAAGAATTGCCCATCTTCAGTATTACTATACTGTTTATTTAACTGGTGACTTAACTCGTGTTGAACTTCCAAATAATACTGAATCAAAAACTTATGATGCGGTGAAGGATCATTTCGTTTCGCCACACTATTTAGATAAGATTGATGGAAAGCTTCCAAGCGAGATATACACTAAAGTGTATTTCAACACCAAAATCATGGGATTAGCCCCTGAAGGAGAAGAAAATCAATCTCCTTATTATTCTTATCCAGTCGTTGATGATCATGTTGACTATGAAGGGTTACCAGTTTTAAAGGAAGGCGCAAACAAAGATGAGGCTATTAACGATATTAATAAACGCCTTTATGATGCGACAAAAGAATTCTATTACACCGACTATATGCAATCCTTACAAGGAAATGTTCGAGCAATTCAACTTTGGTGCTACATTCCAACGTACTTATTCGTCGTTGGTGGATTATATATCTTAATTCCTATGTTATTTAAAGATGGAGCGACACTTGGTAAGAAGACACTTGGTATTGCCGTTATTTCTAAACTTGGTTACCGAGCCAAGAAGCGACAAATCTTGTTCCGTCAGTTAATCTTCTTAGTAGAAATTTCATTCTCCTTATTCATTGTTGGATTTGGATTAACTTCTATCGCTACTCTTGGTATCGGAGCAGTTATTATCTTGATTGTAATGCTGACAAATAAAGAGCGTCGTTCACCTCATGACTTTGCCGCCATGACACTTGCGATTGATGAAAAAACTTCGGTCTATTTTGATAATGCAACCGAAGAAGAAAGAAAGCAAAATCGAGTTAATGCAAACCTCGAAAAACTCAATTCTTATGAACCAGAAAACGCCAATATTATCCAGGTTGGATCTAAGATTGTCGACAAAGATTTAAAGAAAAAAATCGATAAAAAACGAGGTACTTCGAAAAAGGAAAAATAGCCAGCAATTGC
The DNA here is from genome assembly GCA_017447725.1 of Bacilli bacterium. Taxonomy (GTDB): domain Bacteria; phylum Bacillota_I; class Bacilli_A; order RFN20; family CAG-826; genus Fiminaster. The sequence goes on along the minus strand of JAFSMX010000007.1, from coordinate 26,430 downwards.
TGGTTTTTTTCTTGCAAAACCTGAATATTTTTATTTCAAGAAATAATTTTGTTTTTATCTTCTGTTTAACCTTAAGAAATAACTATGTTATTATTTACGTGTAGTTACAGCTACGATTAATACCATAGGAGGTACAATATGGAAGTTAGAATTGAAAATCTAACGAAAACCTTCATCGGTCGAAAAGGTGTTGAGACAACTGCTGTAAATCATATGAACTTTACGATACCTGACGGAAAACTCGTCGGGCTTTTAGGTCCATCTGGTTGTGGTAAATCAACAACGCTTTATATGATCGCTGGTTTACACAAACCAACAGATGGTCATATTTGGTTCGGTGATTCGGATGTTACCAACTTACCTCCAGAAAACCGTGGTATTGGCTTAGTCTTCCAAAACTATGCTCTTTATCCACATCTTTCTGTGAGACAAAACATCCAATTCCCTCTCGACAATGTCCGTTTTGCTGGTCCATTTGGCGAAGAACAAAACGCTGTAGTGGATGCTAAACACGACATTAGGACAACTGAACACGACATCGATGAATGCAAGAAGGCAATTAAAAAAGCCGAAGCCGCTATCGTCAAAGCACAAGCGAAAAAAGAAAAAGCGGAACAACGTGAAGATGCTGTTTTAGCAGAAGAATGTGAAGATGCAATCAAACACGCTGAAGCAGTCATTAAATCTTCTACAGAGCGCATTCCAAATCTCGAAAAACATTTAGAAAGTGCTCATAAGTGTCTTGATGAGGCAATTGTTAATCTTGAAAAAGCTAAGGCCGCTTTCCAAGAACTCAAGGAAAAAGATCCTGAAGCTGCTAAAGAAAAAGCCAAAACAAGATTATCTAAAGCTGATAAAGATGCGATTGCATTCGAAATGGCTAAAATCGTCGACATCGATCAATATCTCGATCGTAAGCCAAAAGAACTCTCTGGTGGTCAACAACAGCGTGTCGCTATTGCACGTGCTCTTGCTAAGACTCCAAAAGTTCTCTTACTTGACGAACCACTTTCCAACCTTGATGCTCGTTTAAGACTTCAAACTCGTGAAGAAATTAAACGTATTCAACGTGAAACTGGTATTACAACTGTGTTCGTTACACACGACCAAGAAGAAGCAATGTCCATCTCTGATGTCATTGTTGTTATGAAACTTGGTGTTGTGCAACAAATCGACGAACCACAAAAGGTTTATGAAGAACCTGCAAACTTGTTCGTAGCAAAATTCCTTGGTTCTCCAGCAATTAACGTCTTTGATGGAGAAATCAAAGGTGGAAAACTTCTCCTCAACGGTAAAGTTTTCGATACAGATAAGGTTTATGGAAAAGTTGACAGAAAGGTCAAAATTGCTGTCCGTCCAGAAGCTTTCACATTTGTTAAGAAAGGTGGCTTAATTCCAGTCACTGTTAAACAAGTGGAAAACATCGGACGTGATATCAACGTAGTTGGACATGTCGATGAACAACCAGAAAACCACTTGAAAGTTATCATTCCAAGCGAACTTCGCGATGAAATCCTTGGAAAAGAAAAACTCCAATTCAATCCAAAACGTTTCTACGTCTTTGAAGAAGAAGGAGAAAGAATTAAATAATTTTCAACTATTTATCTTACGAAAAAAGAAAGGAGAAATTAGATGGCTGAAAAAGCAATTAAATTACCAGCTGTGAATTACGATGATATTCGTGACAAAAAAGTCATTGGAAAACGTCGTCGTATTAGCTTGCCACAGTGGGCTGTTGCTTGGATCGTCCTTATTCCAGCATTAATCTTCTTAGTGCTGTTTATGTTCTATCCAATCATCAACGCTTTCTTCATGGCCTTCATCAACGACTTTGAATTCGTTGAAGGCGCTGGCAGTTTTGCTCTTGGTAGTTTCTTTAAATCGCTAGAAGAACCATGTGTTAACTGGAACCTATTCCATCCAGATGTTTGCGATATGTATCGTCGCATGCCATCGTTCGGGTTTAACAACTTTGTGTATCTGTTCCAAGATGCGCACTTCCCAGCAACGATTGCAAACACAGCGATTCTCGTTATTGTTGAAGTTCCTTTAACAATTATCGTCTCTTTAGTTATTGCTTCGTTCTTAAATAACATCAAAGCCTTAAAGGGTTTATACCAAACAATCTTCTTCCTTCCATACGTTACTAACGCAATTGCGTTAGGTTTAGTCTTTAACATGTTATTCTCCCATACACCAGGTGGTATCATTAACGTGATTATCACTGCTTTAGGTGGAAAACCAGTTAACTTCTTAAACCCAAGTGCGTATGAATATTGGGTTGGTGATAAACTTGTAGCAGTCTTGCCACCGGCAAGTAAGTTCAATCAAGCGATTGTTATTGTTACAAACTCTGTTTGGAGTGGTATTGCCTTTAAAATTCTTGTCTTTATGGCAGGTTTAGCAACGATTGATAAGCAATATACTGATGCCGCGAAGATCGACGGATCAAGTGGCTTTACAATTTGGAGAAGAATCACTTTACCGTTACTCTCTCCACAAATCTTATACATTACCATTACGTCGTTTATCGGTGCGTTCAAGATGTATTCAGGCGTTATGTCTGTTTATACCAACATCAATGGTAGTGGATTCTACTTTGGTGGTACCGAAGGTTATGACTGGATGCCAGTCGTTGGTTGGATTTACAAACAAATGGATCCATCCTCCGGTAACTTATCTAAACCAGGTATTGCTGCGGCTGGCTCTTTAGTCCTCTTAGCAATTATCTTATTTATCACTGTCATTCAATTTGCTGTAAGCAAAAAGAGAGTGCACTATTAAGGAAGGAGGTAAATTATGGCTGAATTATATTTTGCTGATGAAGGCGCCTTAAGACGCTATAAAGCAAAGAAAATTGCTTCGTCAATTTTTCTTTACACATTCGTAACACTTTTTGCCTTGTTTATGCTACTTCCATTCGTCTTTATGCTTGTTGGCTCATTAACTGATGCCGAGAGCTTCGACGAGTTCACTAAGACAGCGAACTTTGAACTGATTGGTTTCAATAAATGGTCGTTCTCAAACTTTGAAGCCATTTTCTCAGGACAAATCGTGAACAGAATTACTGGTGCGACAGAAGCACGACCGAGCTTTGCCCAGTATTACTTGAACACACTTATTACTGCTGTTGGTTCAACAGCTGTAACAGTGGTCACTGCTGTTCTAGCAGCCTTCGCGTTTGCCCGTCTTGAGTTCAAAGGCAAAAACATCTTATTTACACTGCTCCTCGCTACGATGATGATTCCAGGTGAATTGATGGTTCTTACCAACTATAAGACCACTAAATCACTCGACTGGGAATACACATTCTCTGCCTTGATCTTCGTTCATGGCGTGTCTGTCTTCTATATCTTCTATTTAAGACAAACATTCCAACAAATTCCGAACGAACTTTACCTCGCGGCGAAAGTCGACGGTGTCGGCGATGTTGGTTACCTTATAAAGGTAATGGTCCCAATTGCCATGCCAACAATCGTCACTATTATCATCTTGTCCTTGATGGGTGCTTGGAACTCATACGTCTGGCCACTACTTGTTGCAAACGGTGGTTGGAAATACGACAAGAGCTATAACATGCAACTCGTCTCCAATGGTTTAATGTCCTTGTTCAACTCTGACATTGCTAAAGGTCTCGACGCAATTAAGATTGCCGGATCAATGGTTGTTACCTTCCCATTATTCGTCTTCTTCCTAATTTTCCGTAAGTACATCATGAAAGGTGTATCTCGTAGCGGAATTAAGGGTTAAAAAGGTAAGGAAAGGTTTCTAGATTATGAAGAAAATTTCAAAAATCCTCTCAGCCGCCTCTGTCTTAGGTGTTGCTGTTGTTGCAGCAGCCTGTGGTAAGAACGGCAAAACCGGTGCCCAAGTTGAACTTCAAATGTGGACTGGTTTCGGTAAGGACTATACTGGTGAAATCGAAAAAGTCGTTAATAAATATAACGAAGATAAATCTGGTTCAGTCCATATTACCCACACATCTCAAAACAACTACAACAAGTTAGAAACAAACATTTCTAACTCCATTGACGGACGTACATTCCCACACTTCGCAAATGGTTATCCAGATCACTTTGCTGAGTACTGCCACAAAGGTATCATGATTCCTCTTGATAAATATATTCAAGAATATAACACCAAACATAATACCGATTTAATGAGCGACTTCTACCCACAATACACCAAAGAAAATGAAACAATTCGTTATGATAGTGTTTCACGTAAGGGTTACATTATGGGTCTTCCATTCAACAAATCCACAGAAGTCATGGTTTCTAATGGATACCTTGTTGACTATGTCAAAGATGTTGATCCAACAATTGCTGTTCCAGCAAATGGTCAATGGACATGGCAACAAATTGCTTCCGAAGGACCAAAGATTGTTGCTGCTATGGCAAATGCCAAATATGGTAAAGCAGTAACTGCTACTGATGCCAAATTCTTAGTTGGTAAAGTTGATGCTAACAATGTTGCTTCAGATTTCCGTATTTCTGATGCCGCAAATAGAGACGCTGTTGTCTTAGCTGATGGTGAGAAAATTCTCCAAGATATTTCTAAAGTCACAGCTTCCTCATTCCGTGTCTTAGGTTATGACTCCGGTGAAAACGCCTTTATTACAATGCTTCACCAATGGGGTGCCAAATACACCGAATTCTCTGTCGATATTTACTTCGACAACCATGAATATGGTTATGCTCGTTTCTGGGATAACAATAATAAAGCCAAAACATTAGCAGGTCTTGAATTCTTTAAAGACTTATACGATGCAAAATGTTTCGGTCTTCCACAAGACTGGAGCTTAGTAAACTTCTGTACTGATGCATTTGAAGATGGCCAATGCTTATTCACCGTTGGTTCTTCCGGTGGTCTATCTAACTCCACAGATGCTAGTAAACGTATCGAAGTTCTACCAGTTCCACACTATAACGATGGAGTAAATCCAGCTGTAAAAGCTGTTATTTCCCAAGGTACATCGCTTGGTTTATTGAACCAATTCTCCTCCAAAGATAAGAAAGAAGCCGAACAACAAGCTGCTTTCGATGCGATGGTTGAACTTTGTACCGGTGAACGTCAAGCTTCCTGGGTTACCGCTACTGGTTACTTCCCAGCTAGTAAATCTGCGTTCAATTCCCAAACTTACCAAGACTTACTTAACGATCCAAACCCAAGCGCACTTCGTAAGATGTATCAAAGCGCTGGCCAAGTAAACAAGAATGTTTACGATGCTGAGGGTTGGGATAAATTCGTTGATCCAGGATTCCTTGGTTCTAGCGCTATTCGTAGTAAGATCGGAAACGTTATTCGTAACGTTACAACAGGTGCTAGAGATAATATTTCTACTTACATGGATACTGTTTGGGGCGAAATTGATCCAAACGTTAAGCAATAATCGAGGCTAAATTCGAATATGAAAAAAGCAAAAGTTCTATTAAGTGCATTTGTAGCACTCGCGATGGTTGCTCTTGTTGCTTGCGCTCCACGCAACGGCAAGAAGAAAAAATCAACCAGTGGTGGAAGCGGCGGTGCCGTTCCAGAACTCGCCTGGGAAGGCGGATTCTCTGGTGCCGTTAGTGTTGGTGCTTCAACATCAGTCGTTGAAGGCCGTGAAGCTCAAGTTATGCCTTCGACCCCGGCTACATCATTCGCTACATTAGCGAACGAACGTAGTTACGCTGATCTTGATAGCGGCGATACCTATAACTTCACATTCACATTTGAATTTTCAGCTAAAGTTGGTAGCGAAGCTAAACCAGCCACTGATTATATTGAAAGCCAAACACCATCAGATGAAGGTAAAAAGACCCTCCTTGCATTTAAAGGATGGCCAAGCCAACTTGCTGAAACAGCTAACTATCCACGATTCTCTGTTAAAGCAACAGGTACTTGTAATGGAGAGACCAAAGAAAAGACTTATGTTCTTGTGCTTAACCCACTTGATAAGGTCTTCAAAAAGATGTCTCTTGATGAACTTTACGAAGCCGCTGATGGTAAATTGACATGGATGACTGGTAAGAAAGATACCGGTGGTACTGTTATTCCAGGGGCTTATACCGAAGACTTATCTCAAGTTGATGGTCAAGCTGCATACTGGATTGAAACAAAAGGTATCTTAACCTATGTTGCTCAAGACGGTAACTGGGGTATTCTTCAAAACGGTGATAAAGCTGTTCAAATCTATCGTTTAGATGAATACACTGGTTGGACTTCCATTCGTGACTCTGTCATGAATGTGCCAATCACTATTCAAGCACAAATCTCTTCTGGTTTCGGTAATATTCAATTATCTTATGTTCAAAAGATCGCTAAGATTGAAGGAACAGATCCAGATATTAAACCAATTGTTGCTCCAGAAGCTTATGATGAAACAATGATTCAGAATACTAACTGGGCGACAAATACCATCTTCAACAAAGTTGTTGCCAAGACCGAAGTCAAATTTAACGGTAAAATCTACAAAGTTAAAAACGCTTCTGGTTCTGACACTGTCTTAACAGATATGATGTCAAACCGTTCAGCTTGTAACTCTAAGAGCGAACGTTATGAATTTGAAGTCTTAATTGGTACAACACCATTAATCGTTGCTACTGACTATCACGCTTGTAAGGATAGTGATGCATTCGTTAGTGCTTGCGATCAAATTCTTAAGAGTGCAGCTGTTGGCTCAACAATTGCTATTGGCGGTTCCATCCGTTGGATGAATGACCGTAGCGTTGTTGCTAAAAACGATTACTCAATCCGTACCGCCGGCGTCTGGACAATCATTCCATTCTCCGCAGATCAGATTGCATAAGAAAAATTTAATTAAAGGGAACTCATTTCGGTGGGTTCCTTTTTCTTTTCTTATGGTGTATTTTTGTTGTAATTTAACTTAACTTATAATATATTAGTTAAGCACAACGCGCCATTAGCTCAGCTGGTAGAGCAACTGACTCTTAATCAGTGGGTCGTGAGTTCGAATCCTACATGGCGCACCAAAATACATTAACCACTCATTAGAGTGGTTTTTTCTTTAACTAACCCACTGATTAAGGTACAATAAAAAGCATGAGAACACTGATAGTTTTATCAGCCCTACCAGGAAGTGGAAAGTCAACTTGGTCAGAGCAATACCGTTTGACACATAAACATGTCAAAATCGTTTCCTCTGACGGGATTAGAAAAGAATTAACTGGTCAATATCAAGACCTTACTCATGAAGAAGAAGTGTGGCAAATTTTCTATGATCGAATTAACGAATATTTGTTGAAATATGATGAAGTCACAGTAATCGCTGATTCGACCAATATTACCGACAATTTACGGCTATTTGCCTTAGAAAAGTGCCCAAATTTTGATCGTTCAGTGCTTGTCGTTTTAAAGAAAAAATTAGAAAAAATTCTTGAACAAAATCATGTTCGAAATGAAGCTAAATTTGTTCCTGAGAATGCGATAAAATCCATGTGGGAAAGATGGGAAGATCCATCCGAAGAAACCAAGAATAAATTTGATGAAGTTATTGAAATTAATGGGTGGTTTGAATCGCCAAATGTCAAAGATTCGTTCCATTATAAGTATTGAGTTTTGTTTATTTATATAAAAAGGTTTATAATAACAGCATGAACAAGACAACGGCGAAGAAATATCTATCAGCAATTCATGGAAGTAAAAGAAAACACCTAACATGTGAAGCTCTTTCTTTACACATGGGTATTTATCCAGAAATTATTGCTTCTGAATTAAGTGAGTTTGAGCCAATGCTAGCTATGGATCCAACTTACAATCTTCGCGAGCTTGTTCCTGCACTTGAAAAATATATTGAAGAACAATCGAAAGAGAAAAAAGAACCAAGAATTGCGGTGAAAAAAGCCGATATTGACCAATATAAATCGGTGGCGGATTTCGTTTATAACAAGATGACAATCGGTGGTTTAGTCGACCGAAATATTCCTCTTGATGAGAAGGATTTAAAGGTTCTTAGACACCTTGTTAATCAAGAATTAGAAGCTCTGAAAAACGATAAACCTAATAAGAAAAAGAAAAGAAAATAGCGCACGCGAATAATCAATGAAATCGGTTTCATCCGATTTTTTTATTATTCCCACGTGCGCAACGTGTATAATAGACACGCATACAAAAGGAGTTTTCGAAATGGAAATTAAAAAATCGTTTCTATCGGTAGATGGTAATACCGCAGCTGCAATTGGCTCTTATTACTTTACAGAAGTTGCTGGTATCTATCCAATTACCCCTAGTTCCCCAATGGCTGAACTTGTTGATGTTTATGCTTCTCAAGGTAAGAAGAATTTCTTCAACACTCCAGTCAAAGTTGTTGAAATGCAATCCGAGGCTGGTGCATCTGGAACTGTCCACGGTGCTCTCCAAGCTGGTGCATTAGCCACAACTTATACCGCATCACAAGGTTTGTTACTTATGATTCCAAATATCTACAAGTGGTGTGGTGAATTGCTTCCAGCTGTTCTTCACGTTTCAGCTCGTAGCTTAGCAACTAGATCATTATCCATCTTTGGCGATCACCAAGACATCTATGCTTGCCGTCAAACTGGTATCACAATGATTTGTTCACATTCTGTCCAAGAAATCGCTGACTTAGCACCAATGGCTCACTTAATTGCCATTGAATCCAGTGCACCAGTGATGCATTTCTTTGATGGATTTAGAACTTCCCACGAAATTCAAAACGTTGAATTCGTTGATGAAGCTGAATACAAGAAACTTCTTCCAATGGATAAAGTGGAAGAATTCCGTGCTCGTGCACTTAATCCACACACTCATCCAGTGACTCGTGGTGGTGCCGAAAACGATGACGTCTACTTCCAAGGCCGTGAAGCACAAAACGCTCACTACAACAGAGTTGTAGAGATTGCTGAAAAGTACTTCAAAGAAGCTGAAAGACTTACCGGACGTCACTATGCACCATTTACCTATTATGGTGATCCAAACGCTGAAAGAGTCATCGTTGCCATGGGTTCTGTTACCGAAACAGCCATTGAAGTTATCGATGAATTAGCAAAAGAAGGCGAGAAAGTCGGTGTTGTGAAAGTTCACTTATACCGTCCATTCTCTGCTAAACACTTAGTTAGCGTTATTCCTTCTAGCGCCAAAAAGATTGCTGTCTTAGACAGAACAAAAGAAATGGGTGCTACTGGCGAACCACTCTACCTTGATGTTGTGGCTGCCTTAAAGCAAGAAGGCCGTGACATTGAAGTTGTTGGTGGTCGTTATGGTTTATCCTCCAAAGACGTTCAACCAAAACATGTTAAAGCGGTCTATGATTTCCTCAAAGGAAAAACATTCCACGGATTTACCGTTGGTATTAACGATGACGTCACACACTTATCCATCCCAGTTGATGAGAAATTCCATGTGAAAGCCAATTACACATCCTGTCTCTTCTATGGTCTTGGATCTGATGGAACAGTCTCTGCCAATAAATCTTCCATTAAGATTATTGGTGATGCGACACACCAATACGCACAAGCCTACTTTGCTTACGACTCTCGTAAAGCTGGTGGTGTTACTCGTTCCCACTTACGTTTTGGTAAATTCCCAATTCATTCTACATATTATGTAGAAAATGCTGATTTTATTTCCTGCTCACTTGATACATATGTGTTCAAATTCGACATGATCAAGAATTTAAAAGAAGGTGGAACATTCCTCTTAAATACTGACATGAGCGATGAACAACTCGTGAAATCTCTTCCAAACCGCATGAAACATCAACTCGCGGCCAAGAAAGCTAAATTCTATGTTATTGACGCGAACAAGATTGCTTCCGAAATTGGAATGGGACGTCACACAAACACTATTCTCCAAGCGAGCTTCTTCTACCTTAACCAAGACATTATGCCTTACGAAGAAGCCAACAAATGGATGAAGAAATTTGCTGAAAAATCCTACGCCAAGAAAGGCCAAGAAGTTGTTGAACTCAACTGGAAGGCCATTGATGCTGGTACTGAAGGACTTCGTGAAGTTAAAGTCGATCCAAAATGGGCTGAACTTGATGACTCCCGTGTCCGTGCCACAACTGGTGATGAATACTTTGATACCTATGTTAACGTCATGGGCACTCTTGATGGTGACACTCTCCCAGTCTCCAAGTTCACTGAATACGAACTTCTTGATGGCACAATGAAAAACGACATTACATACAAGGAACAACGTTCAATTGCTGACCGTGTTCCAGTATGGAACAAAGCGGATTGTATCCAATGTAACCAATGTGCATTTGTCTGCCCACACGCTACATTACGTCCATTCCTTATTAATGAAGAAGAACTTAAGAACGCTCCAGAAATCGTTAAAAACGATGTCGCTGAGCCAACCTTCCCAACATTAAAAGGCAAAGGATTAAAATACCGTCTCCAAGTTTCTCCAAAGAACTGTGTCGGTTGTGGTCTATGTGTTGCTGAATGTACCGCTAACAAGATGGGCAAGAAAGCCCTTGTCATGAGCGAAGCCAAAGAACAATTTGCTCAAGAAGAAGGCGCAACTTATTTATTCAAACACACTGAATACAAAGCTGGTCTTGTCCCAACAAACACCGTTAACGGTGTTGGCTACCTCATGCCATACATGGAAATCTCTGGTGCCTGTGCTGGCTGTGGAGAAACTCCATACTACCGTTTAGCTTCCCAACTCTTTGGTAAAGATATGCTTATTGCTAACGCAACAGGCTGTTCATCCATCTACTCTGGATCAACTCCATTAACCCCGTTCTGCACCGATAAGAATGGTCAAGGTATTGCCTGGGCCAACTCCTTATTCGAAGATAACGCCGAATTTGGTTATGGTATGCGTACAACAGTTGACTACCGCTTAAGTCAAATCATCGATATCTTAGAACCAGCATTAGCTCGTGAAAGTGTCGAAGAAGAACTTAAAGCAGTCATCAAACAATATTTAGAAAATATTAAGAACAAAGATGTTGCTCGTAAAATCATTCCAGAACTCGTTAAACTTGTGAAAGCAAGTAAAGATGAAGAAGTTAAATCCGTTCTTACCTATGAACGCGACTTACTTGATAAATCAGTTTGGATTATCGGTGGTGACGGCTGGTCCTACGACATCGGCTACGGTGGTGTTGACCACGTCTTAGCTAACGACCAAGATGTGAACATTATGGTTCTTGATACCGAAGTTTACTCCAACACTGGTGGTCAATCTTCGAAGTCATCTCAAACTGGATCAATCGCTAAATTTACCGCTAGCGGTAAGACAGGCGAAAAGAAGAACCTTGCTCTAATTGCGATGAGCTATGGACACTGCTATGTAGCCCAAATCTCATTAGGTGCTAACCCAATGAAAGCCATTCAAGCCATGAAAGAAGCGGAATCTTATCCAGGTCCATCCATCATTATCTGCTATGCACCATGTGCTAACCACGGTATTAAGGGTGGCTTATCTAACTCCATGAAGGTTGAAAAAGCCGCTGTTGAATGTGGTTACTTCACCACCTTCCGCTATGACCCACGTCTCGCTGCTCAAGGAAAACCAGCTTTACAACTTGATTGTAAAGAACCTGACTTCTCCAAGTTCCGTGACTTCGTCATGGGAGAAACACGATTCTCACAACTTCCAAAGGTTAACCCAGCCCACGCTGAAGAACTCTTACAAAAGAGTGAACGTTGTGCTAAGGAACGTTGGGAACGTATCAAAAAATTCGGTTTATAATTGATAAATTAAACTCAAAAAATAGTTACACTTCGTTGTAGCTATTTTTTTGTGTATAATATACACGCACATGAAAGACATTAAGGAATACGAAAAAGAATATCAGGAACAACAGCCTGAAATTAAAGAACCAAAAAAGCGTAAGTTTGGTTGGTTAGGAATGATCTTCCTTCTTTTGATTATTGGTCTTGGTATTTATTTAATGTTTAGAATTACCGATCTTATACCAGGTGCAAAAGCCGAAGATTTAGCAACTCTTTTTAAAGAGATTAATATTACATACCTACTTATCTCTGTCGGAATTGCGGTTTTAATTCCATCTTTAATTGTGGTGGAATATGCGATTGTTTCTCATGCTGTTTCGGGTAATGTTCGACCAGGAATTTTAATGAAAACCACACTTCTTGGAAAATATTATGACTACATTACACCGTTTTCAACCGGTGGACAGCCAATGCAAATCCATTATCTACATAAACATGATTATGATGGAGCGCACGCTTCAGCAATTATTTTGATTCGCTATTCCGTCAACATTGTATGTTGGCTTCTAGTTGGTGTAACTTTAATGGGCCTAGGAATCCACGCCTTAAGTCAAATCGGTGATAATGGTTCTAGAATCTTCCTACTTATTGCTGGTATTGTCGGTATTACGATTAACTTATTACTTCCTGTATCAGTGTTAATTTTTGTTATCGCTCCACGTTTTGCTAATGCCTTAACAAAGTTTATTGTCAAAGTTGGTATGAGACTTCACATTGTGAAGGATCCATACAAAGCACTAAAGAAAGCTTATAAAACAGTTTTTGATTTTAGAATGTGTTTTAGAACCATTGCAAAGAAGCCATGGCATTTTATCTTCCTTATTCTCATTTCGATTGTTGAATATTTCTTAACTTTTGCCTTGCCATTCTTTGTGATGAAATCATTAACAACAAGCCTTGATTGGTCACAACTGATTGATGTGGCTGGTTTAAATGCTTTCTCAACATTTGCCGTTTCATTTATTCCAACTCCAGGAAACGCTGGTGGAATGGAAATATCCTCCTCCTTAGCGTTTAACGCGGTCGCTCCAGGTGTCGCGGTCTATGGAGTTTTAATCTGGAGACTGTTTACTTATTACATCTTCATTATTACTGGAATTGTTTTAACAATTCGCGATGTGATTAAGAAAGCAGTTATTTCATCAAGAGAGCGTAAAAAAGAGAAGAATTTGGAGAAAAATAATGGGTAAGAAACTTGTTTATTTTATGGACAATTTTTATCCAAATGTGGATGGAGTTGTCAAAGTTGTAAATAACTATGGAAAGATTTTGTCTAAAGACAATGATTGTACAGTAGTCGTTCCAGATTATCGTGATAACTATCAAGGAAAACACGAATATCGTCTATTACGTAAATCAAGTCATTTATTCAAATTCCATGATTTTATCTTTCCTTTACCGAAACGTTGTAAAGAGACTGACAAATTCTTAAAAGAACATAAAGCGGATATTTATCACGCACACTCCCCATTTTTTGTTGGTCACTATGCGTTAAGGCAAGCGAAAAAGAATCATGTTCCAATTGTGGCAACCTTCCATTCCCAATTTAAACGAGATTTCTTAGAACAAACACATTCACGTTTAATCACGTTCTTCTTAATGAGATATGTCATGAAATTCTTTAATAAATGTGATGAAGTATGGGCCGTTTCCAATGCTACAGCGAATACATTACGTAGCTATGGTTATAAAAAGGAAATCTTTGTTGCTCGTAACGGAACTGCTTTTACTTATCCAGATAACATGGATGAATTAAAAGAAAAGGTTCGCGTTCAATATAACATTGATACAAATAAAACAAATATCGCTTTTGTTGGTCAAATCCGTTTAGTCAAGAACTTAAAATTAATTATTGATACAATTAACCTTCTTTCTAAAGAAAGAGATGACTTCCATTTTTACTTTGTTGGGGAAGGTAACGACGAAAAGAAACTTAAAAAATATGTTCATAAACTTGGATTAGATAACGTCATTACTTTTGTTGGAAGACTCTATGGCGGAGACATGATGCAAGGATTCTTCGCGAATACTGATTTAATGTTCTTCCCATCCGTTTATGACAATAGTTCGATTGCGGTGCAAGAAGCTTGCGTCTGCCGTGTCCCAACATTATTTACCGAAGGATCGAATACATCCGAAGGATACACCGATTGTGTGACTGGCTACCTTGCCAAAGAAACTCCAGAAGCAATGAAAGAAAAACTTGTTTACATCCTTGATCATGATGAAGAAAGAAAACAAGTTGGCCTACGTGCATCTAAAGAAATGCCACACACATGGGAAGAAGTCATTTATGAAGCGGCTAAACGCTATGATGACGTAATTAAGAATTATCAGGAAAGACACAAAAAATAAATGGAACCGAAAACAATCTTTATCAAAGGGGCTCGTGAAAACAACCTCAAAAACATTGACCTAGAGATACCGAAGAATGCTCTAGTTGTTTTCACTGGTCTTTCTGGAAGTGGAAAAACAACACTTGCTTTCGATACAATTTTTAACGAAGGACAACGTCGATTTGTTGAATCTTTATCTAGTTATGCCCGGCAATTCCTGGGTGGAATGGAAAAACCAGATGTTGATTCAATCACTGGTTTAAGCCCAGCTATTTCCATTGATCAAAAGACAACATCACATAATCCTCGTTCAACGGTTGGGACTGTGACAGAGATTTATGATTATCTCCGTCTTTTATTTGCGCGCGTAGGCGTGCCTTATTGCCCAACACATAATAAACCAATTATTTCCTTCTCTGTTTCAAAGATGGCTGATATTGCGATGCAAATGGAGGTTGGAACAAAGTTACAAATTCTTTCTCCAGTTGCTCATAATGAAAAAGGAACACATAAAGATTTACTAGCAAAACTCAAACAAAATGGTTTTGAACGTGTTCGAATTGATAAGGAAATTTATCGCATTGATGAAGCTCCAGAACTAGAAAAAAATAAACGTCACGATATTGAAATTGTTGTTGACCGAATTGTAATTAAACCGGAAATTCGCGGTCGAATTGCTGAAGCATGCGAACTTGCCTGCGATTGGTCAAAAGGATATTGTGTCTTCCTTACCGAAAAAGAAGAACGTCTATTTTCCCAACATCATTCTTGCCCGGAATGTGGTTTTTCAGTTCCAAAATTAGAACCACGATTATTCTCCTTTAATGCTCCACTTGGCTGTTGCCCAGACTGTAAAGGCTTAGGAATGAGACGTGAAGCATCTAGAGAAGTTTTGGTTCCAGATGAATCACTTTCTATTAACCAAGGGGGAATCCGCTGGTTTAGAAATATGATTGGTTCTAAAAATATTGAATGGCAAGAATTTGCTTACTTATGTAAGCAATATAAGATTGATTTAGATAAACCGATCAAAGACTTTACTGAACGAGAAAAAGAAATCATCTTTAATGGTTCAGATAAAGAATTCAAATATGAAATTACTTCCGTTAATGGAAACGTCATGCACCGACAAGGATTTATTGAAGGTATCCAAAAACGGATTACTCGTCTTTATAACGACACCGGATCAGAAATGATGCGTGAATGGTACGAGTATTATATGCGTGATAGTGAATGTCCAACATGTCATGGAGCACGTCTATCTAAAGAGGCATTAAGTGTCAAAGTTAACGGTTTAAATATTTATGAAGTGACATGCCTTTCAATTGAGAAATTAGTTGAATATATCCACGAATTGCTGGATGTTTTGAATCCAACTGAATTAGAAATTGCTCGATTAATTATCAAAGAAATTGATTCTCGTGCAACATTTTTATGTAACGTTGGTCTGAACTATTTAACACTTAGTCGTATGGCGATGACACTTTCTGGCGGCGAGGCTCAACGTATTCGTTTAGCTACCCAAATCGGATCAAAACTTTCTGGTATTTTATACGTCCTTGATGAACCTTCGATTGGACTACATCAAAGAGATAATGCCAAACTTATTGCGACCATGAAGGACATGGTTAATCTTGGTAATACATTAATCGTTGTTGAACACGATGAAGACACTATGCGAGCCGCTGATTTTCTTGTTGATATCGGTCCAGGCCCAGGTGTTCATGGTGGTGAAGTTGTTGCAGCGGGTAGTGTAGAAGATTTAGAAAAAGAACCACGTTCAATTACTGGACAATATCTATCTGGTAAAAAGAAGATTGAAGTTCCTTCCTCACGTCGACCAGGTAACGGTAACTATTTCACTATTAAAGGCGCCTCATGTAACAACCTTAAAAAGATTGATGTGAAGATTCCTTTAGGAAAGTTTGTTGCTATCACGGGCGTTAGTGGTTCTGGTAAATCATCTTTGATTAATCAAACTCTCTACCCAATTCTTGCTCGAGCAATTAATAAAAATGAAGATGTCAAAATTGGTAAACACACAAGTTTTGATGGATTACAGTATGTCGACAAAGTCGTGAATATTACACAAGAGCCAATCGGTAGAACACCTCGTTCTAACCCAGCAACTTATGTTGGAGTCTTTGATGATATTCGTGCTTTATTTGCTGAAACCGTTGAAGCTCGTTCACGTGGTTTTGATAAAGGACGTTTCTCGTTTAACGTTCCTGGTGGAAGATGTGAAACATGCCAAGGCGCTGGTGTCACACGAATTCCAATGAACTTCCTTCCAGATGTTTATGTTAAATGTGATGATTGTGGCGGAAAACGTTATAACGAAGAAACTCTTGAAGTTACCTATAAAGGTAAAAACATTTATGAAATTTTAGAGATGACAATCGAAGATGCTTGTAAGTTCTTTGAGAATCGTCCTTCAATTATGAGAAAACTCCAAACTCTTAGTCATGTTGGTTTGGGTTATATTAAACTAGGTCAACAAGCAACAACACTTTCTGGTGGTGAAGCTCAACGTGTTAAATTAGCCTACGAATTACAAAAACGTCCAACTGGTAAATCAATCTTTATTCTTGATGAACCAACTACTGGTTTACATAGTGACGACGTTTCTCGTTTGATTAAGATTTTAAATCGTATTGTTGATCATGGTGATA
Organism: Bacilli bacterium; assembly: GCA_017447725.1. GTDB lineage: Bacteria > Bacillota_I > Bacilli_A > RFN20 > CAG-826 > Fiminaster. The sequence continues at coordinate 9,702 of JAFSMX010000007.1, read as the reverse complement.
CGGTTGTCATCATTGAGCATAATCTTGATGTCATAAAAGTGGCAGACCATATTATTGATCTTGGCCCAGAAGGTGGAGACAAAGGCGGAACAATTGTTGCCGAAGGCACACCTGAAGAAGTTGCTAAGGTCAAAAAATCATACACTGGTCAATATCTCGCACAGATTTTAGGAGGACAAAAATGATTCTTCTAATTAGTGCAATTGTTTTAGGTGTTTTCTGGTTTGGGTTAACCATCTATAACGTTTTGCGTATTAATAAAGCATCAGCAATTGGTGGGCAAAAATTTGAGTTTAACCGTGAATTGCTGGTAAAAATGCTTCCACTAATGCTTGCGCAAGGTTTATTAACCATTGCTTCAAGCTACGGCTTAGTAATGAACGGTGGATGGCATTTAGAAGTCTATGAACATTTCCTAATTATCTTTGGTTCTTACTTCTTTGGAACAGGATTTTCGTTCGGTGTTTGTTCATTTCTAATCCGTTATTACAACATCAGTAGTGAAGAGAAAGAACGTCGAATTTTAAAGTATGTTTTAATTTGTTCTGCTGTTGTTTTTATCTTAGGTGTTTATCTACTTACAACTGGAGTTGCTGATTATCTAAAATACCCACTTCCAAACGGAATCGGATTCAAAAGTGGTATTAACTATATTGAACCAGGAAGTGAAGGTGCAATTCTTTGGTATGGAATCCTTATTGTTGGTGGAACTGTGCTAGCTTATTTTATTGCTGATCACATTGTTTACAAAAAATATAAGAAACATGGATTAATTGAATCAATTGCGATTATTGCTTTCTTGTCTGGTATTCTCGGTGCAAGACTTTGGTCCTGTTTTGTTTTAGAGTTTGATTATTATAGTCAACACTTTGTAGAAGTCTTTAAGATTTGGGAAGGCGGTCTTGCTGTTCAAGGCGGTATTTTCCTTGGAGCAACTGTTACTATTATCTTTGTTCTTCTTAAAAAGAAAGAACTCAATGTTCGTTTTCTAATTGATGTTATTCTTCCTTGCGTTATTATTGCTCAAGCAATCGGACGTTGGGGTAATTTCTTTAATCGTGAAGTTTATGGTCAAGTTGTTAGTGAAGATGTGATGAAAATCTTCCCAAAGATTATTTCTAATAACATGCTAATCAATGGACAATATCGACTTCCATTGTTCTTTATCGAAAGTGTAACCAATATTGTTGGTTTCTTCGTTTTACGTTACGCGATTGGTCGAGGTTTAAAGAATTTTATCGGCTTAGGCGATATTGGAGCTAGCTACCTTATTTGGTACGGATTAACACGTGTTGCGTTTGAGCCTTTAAGAGAAGGATTTAACCTAGGACAACACGAAGATGGTTATGGTTATCTTCAATCTTGGATTATCGCATTTGTGATGGTGGCACTAGGAATTCTTCTTATTGTGGCCTTCCATGTCTATGATGCGTTACGCAAAAAGAGAGGTTTACCACCAAAAACATTGGAGACCATTTAAATGTACGATCTAATCTTGTTTGATCTAGATGGAACTCTCCTCGATAGTGATGAAATGATTGTCGAGACTTTTAAAGAGCTCTATCAAATCTTCAAACCAGATTATCATCCAACAAGAGAACATATGCTCACGTTCTCTGGTCCGCAAATTACTGTCACACTTAAAAACGAGTTTCCTGATTTAGATCAAGAAGTTGTATTAAATGAGTTCCGTAAACGTTCGGTTGGAAATTATGTGAAGTACTGCAAACTCTTTCCATATGTAAAAGAGATGTTTGAAAAACTCAATGAAAAGGGAATACATTTCGGAATCGTTACAAATAAACATCGATACGCAACCGATTACACTTATGAACTCTTTCATGTCACTGGTTTAGTTCCATATACTGTCTGTGCTGATGAAGTAAAACATTTGAAACCAGCCGAAGATGGTGTTGTTATGGCGATGGATCATTTCGGTGTTAAAGATAAAGAGAAAGTTCTATATGTTGGTGATGGTCAAATTGATTATTTAACCGCTAAAAATGCTGGTGTGAAATTTGCCTTTGTTGATTGGTCAACACGCAAACTTCCTGAAGGCGCAAAAATAGATGTCCATATTAAAAATTACCAGCAATTCTTGGAGGAAATCTTATGAAAAAGACTGATATTGTTGTTATTGGCGCAGGTATTGCCGGCTTAACAGCAGCAATCTATTTAAAGCGTGGAAACGCCGATTTTGTTGTTTTAGAAAACTCTTTACCAGGTGGACTTTTAAATAAGCTTCATAAGGTTGAAAATTACCCAGGAATACCTAATACAACTGGCTCCGATATTCTTATTTCTTTAATGGAACAAGTACGAAATTTGGGAATCGAAATTAAATATGGAAGTGTCCAAACAATTTTAAAAGAAGAAGGTGGATTTGAAGTTGTTACTGACCAAGATAGTTATGATGCAAAAGCAGTTATTGTAGCTACCGGTCGTAAAATTCAAGGAGTCACAATTAAAGGTGAAAAAGAATTCGTTGGTCGCGGTGTTTCTTACTGCGCAACCTGCGATGGAAACTTCTTTAAAGGCGCCGATGTCGCTGTAGTTGGTAATAACGATATTGTTTTAGAAGAAAGTCTCTATTTAGCAAATCTTGTGAATAAACTTTACTTATGTGTTCCAGCTGAAGAACTTGAAGGAACGCCATCTTTACTTATTAAAGTAAAAGAGAAAGAAAATATTGAAGTTATTCTTAATTCAAATGTTGAAGAAATTGTTGGTGATGATGTTGGAGTAAGCGCAATTAGAGTTAATGGTAAGGATCTTCCTGTTTGGGGAGTTTTCCCATTTGTTGGAACTAAATCCTCAGATGAATTCTTGTTTAACCTCAAACCTGAAACCGATCAATTCGGAGTTAAGGTGAATGAAGAAATGATGAGTAATGTTGCTGGTCTTTATTTTGCCGGAGACATTACATCTAAAAAATTAAAGCAACTAGTCACTGCGGCAAACGATGGTGCGATTGCTGCTACTGAGGCAATGAAGTTTGTTCATTAGGAGGAGAATTAATGATTGAACTAGATATTGTTACAGGCGTTGGTGGAGCTGGAAAAAGTTCTGCCTTATATACGTTTGAAGAAAATGGTTTTTTTGTTACAGATAACGTTCCTTTAGAAGTAGTTGAGAAACTTCTTCAAACTTATATAAAAGATCCAAAAAAATATGCAAAAGTTGCTCTTGCTGTTTCTCTTGATATTGCACAGAAAACATACGAATTAGCCAAGAATTGCAGTGAATTTAATATTAATTTCATTGGCTTATTTTGTGAAAAAGGTGAGCTTTTATCTCGCTATCGATTATCAAGAAGAAAACATCCAAAAGAGGCCAACGGAATGCCACTTGAGGAGGCACTTGATTTAGAGATTAAGCAAATCAATGATATGAGACTTTCGTTCACTCATTTTATTGATACTACGAAACTTTCCAAAAACGAATTTAGAAAGCAATTAATTTTCGTTGCACTAGGTTCTCATAAACACGATTTTGTGGTGACGTTCGTATCTTTTGGTTATAAACGTTCGGTTCCGCAAGATGTCGAAACAGTTTTCGATGTTCGACTACTGCCAAATCCATATTGGGTTCCTGAACTTCGCGAACTGACTGGGTTAGATGAAAAAATAATTCGATATGTTTTAGACAATGAAGTCACGCAGGATTTCTTAAAACACGTTATTTCTTATTTAGATTATTATTTGCCTCGTCTAAAAGAGAGCGAAAGAACACATGCTACAATCGGTGTCGCTTGTAGTGGAGGTCAACACCGTTCAGTTGTTATAGCGGAATATTTAAACAAATACTATTCCAAGAAATATCAGACACGCGTTATTCATAAGGAATTAATGAAATAATGCAGGCCAAGGTTTCGTTTACTCAAAAAGTGAAAGAAGAGATTTGTTCTCTAACTTTTTCTGATGAGCACTTACGAGCCTTATTATCCGCTTTTATTAGAATCAATGGTTCTTTAAATATTGGTTCAAAAAGGCCACAAATTGTTGTTAAAACCGAATCAGCCAAAACAGCAAAATTTATCTATTATTCTGTTGAAAGAGTATATGGTTTATCATGTCGCTTTTCTTACATGAAAACCATGAATTTTAGAAAACGATTAACATATAATGTTATCATTGATGAAGGTGAATACCTTTTAGATGATCTAGAGATCTCATTTTTAGAAGGAAAAATCTCAAAAAATATCGTTTATACCGATGACATGCTTTCAGGTTATATTTCCGGAGCATTTTTAGCTGCCGGTTCTTGCAATTCACCAAAGAATTCTAACTATCATTTAGAGTTTTGCTTAAGAGAAGAAAACTTTGCAAAATGGTTCTCAAAATTATTAATTCGTTGTAAATTGACTGAGTTTTCTCCAAAAGTTGTCGAAAGACGTGGCAAATACGTTGTATATTTGAAAAAATCCCAGCAAATTGTGGATCTTTTATCTTTGATGGGCGCTACTAATACAACCCTGGAATTTGAATCAATTAGAATCGATAGAGATTTTTCTGCGATTGGTAATCGTCTACAAAATCTAGATTACGCCAATTACAACAAGACAACTTCATCTAGTAAAAAACAAATTAAGGATATTAGAATCATCGACCAAGTTTTAGGCATTGAACATGTTCAAAACAAAAAACAACAAGCATTAATGAGAATCCGTCTCAAACACGATGACGCATCTTTGTCCGAATTAGCCAAACTTCTTAGCGATGAACTAGGAGAACCTGTGTCTCGATCGAATATTAATCACTTATTCCGCGCTATTCATCAAAGTGCCGAAAGATACAAAGGAGCACTCAAATGAAAGCAGTCATCCAGTTAGGTATGAGAATCCGTTATTTGCGTTCTCTTAGGAAGTGGTCCCAGGAGGATTTAGCGCTCGAAGCGAACGTAAATAAGAATTATATTTGCGATTTAGAAAATGGACGACGAAATCCATCTTTAGAGATTCTTGAAAGAATTAGCGATGCCTTTGGCATCACCTTATCAGAATTGTTTCGTGGAATCGAGACAATTGAAGGCTTATAACTATCAATTTTTGTTATACTAAAATTGTTTGAAACCACTTTCATAAAGGTGGTTCTTTTTTATTTATATAAAAGCAATGTATAATAACCACGGCAATTTAAAAAGGAGGACATTTTATGTCAGTTAAAGTTGCAATTAACGGATTTGGACGTATCGGACGTTTAGCTTTCCGCCAAATGTTCGGTGCTGAAGGTTATGAAATCGTCGCTATTAACGATTTAACCAGCCCAAAAATGTTAGCTAATTTATTAAAATATGACACCGCTCAAGGTGGCTATGCCGGTCATATTGGTGAAAATCTTCACACTGTGAGCAGCAAAGAACCAGAATTAGCCGAAGACGGAAAGACCGTTGTCAAGCCAGGTTCAATCACTGTTGATGGCAAGGAAATCACCATTTATGCCAAACCAAACGCAGCCGATCTTCCATGGAAAGAACTCAAGGTTGATGTTGTCTTAGAATGTACAGGTTTCTACTGCTCTAAGGAAAAATCCATGGCTCACATCAACGCCGGTGCTCGTAAAGTCGTCATTTCTGCTCCAGCAGGAAAAGACCTCCCAACCATTGTCTATGGTGTTAACGAAAAGAGTTTAACCAAAGAAGACAACGTCATCTCAGCAGCCAGCTGTACAACCAACTGCTTAGCTCCAATGGCCAAAGCCCTTCATGAACTCGCACCAATTCAATCTGGTATCATGAGCACAATTCACGCTTACACTGGTGACCAAATGATTCTTGATGGTCCACACCGCAAAGGCGATCTCCGCCGTGCCCGTGCTGGTGCCGCCAACATCGTTCCAAACTCCACTGGTGCTGCTAAAGCTATCGGCTTAGTTATTCCAGAATTAAATGGAAAACTTATTGGTAGTGCACAACGTGTTCCAGTTCCAACTGGTTCTACAACCATCTTAACCGCTGTTGTGAAATATGATGGCGAATTAACCCCAGAAGTCATTAATGCTTACATGAAGAAAGTCGCTAATGAATCCTATGGTTATAACGAAGATCCAATCGTTTCTTCTGATGTTATCGGAATGAGATTCGGTTCCCTCTTCGATGCCACACAAACAATGGTTGCCAAAATTGGTGAAGGCCTCTATGAAGTTCAAGTTGTCTCTTGGTACGACAATGAAAACTCCTACACTTCACAAATGGTTCGCACCATTAAGTACTTTGCTGAAAAGTGCTAATTAAACTCATATAAGACGATTGAGACGCTACTTTGTAGCGCCTCTTTGTCTCAAATGAAGGAGAAAAAATATGCTTACTGTTGATCAATTAAAAGGTCTCAAAGGTAAAATTGTCATCGTTCGTGTTGACTTCAACGTCCCACTTAAAGATGGCAAGGTTCGTGACGATAACCGTGTCAGAGCCGCTTTACCAACAATTCAAAAACTCCTCTCTGAAGGCGCTCGTGTTGTTTTACTCTCCCACCTTGGAAAAGTGAAACACAAAGAAGCCCCAGAAGTTGTCGAAGCTCAAAAAGCCAAAAACAACATGGAAATCGTTGTTTCCACACTTGCTTCCTTATTAGGAAAAGAAGTTTACTTCTCTAAAGCAACTCGTGGTCCTAAATTCGAAGCAAAGGTTGCAGCCTTAAAAGATGGAGAAGTTCTTCTTGTCCAAAACACTCGTTATGAAAAGGGCGAAGAAAAGAATGATCCAGAACTTTCTAAAGACTGGGCCAAGGTTGCCGATGCTTATGTCATGGATGCTTTCGGTAGTGCTCATAGAGCACACGCCTCAACTTATGGCATTCCAGAACTCTTAAAAGCCGAAGGTAAACCAGTTGCTTGTGGCTACCTCGTTGAAAAAGAAATCGCTAACTTAATGCGTTGCGTTGACGTCAAAAAAGAAGATCGTCCATATGTCGCAATCCTTGGCGGTTTAAAAGTTTCTGACAAAATTAAAGTTATTGACTCACTTCTTAAGAAGTGTGACAAAATCCTTATTGGTGGAGCGATGGCTTACACCTTTAAGAAAGCTCTTGGATTTGAAACTGGAACATCTCCAGTCGAACTCGACCAACTCGACTATGCTCGTAAGTGCTTAGAAGAAGCCAAAGGTAAAATCGTTTTACCAGTTGACTCTGTTGTCACTGACGCATTCGAAGGTTGGACCAAGAAAGAAGTTGTCAAAGACAACGTCCCAGAAGGATACCAAGGTATGGACATTGGTCCAGCTACCGAAAAACTCTTTGCTGAAGAAATCTCTAAAGCAAAAATGGTTTTCTGGAATGGTCCAATGGGTGTCTTTGAACAAAAAGATTTTGCTAGCGGAACAATCTCCATCTGCAAAGCAGTCGCTTCCTTAAAAGGATGTTTCTCTGTTTGTGGTGGTGGCGATAGTGCTGCAGCAATCAAAGAATTCGGCTATAAGGAATCCTTCAGCCATGTTTCTACTGGCGGTGGTGCTTCCTTAGAAATGATTGAAAACGACGGACACTTACCAGGTGTCGACATTTTAAAGTAATATGAGAACCAAATTATTATTTGGCAACTGGAAAATGAACAAAAGCATTGAGGAAGCTCGTGCTTTTGCCAAAGAAAGTCACGAATTAGCAAAATTTGCTCAATCCGTAAATGTCGAAATTGGTGTTGCCCCAACTTATCTCTCATTAGCTGCTGTTAAAAAAGAAAACCCAACTTTAAATGTGGCTGCGCAAAACTGCCACTTTGAAGATCATGGTGCTTTTACCGGTGAAATTTCTATTTCAATGTTAAAAGAACTTAATATTAACTGGGTCATTATTGGTCACTCCGAAAGAAGAACTTACTTCGGAGAGACTAATGAAGCTTGTAACAAAAAGTTACACGCTTTATGCCAAAATGATATGTTCTCCATCTACTGTGTTGGTGAAACCTTAGCTCAATTTGAAGCTGGTCACACTAAAAAAGTGATTGAAGAACAAATCGTAGAAGGCTTAAAAGGATTAACCCCAGAAGAACTTCGTAAAGTCGTTGTTGCCTATGAACCAGTCTGGGCGATTGGTACCGGAAAGAACGCTTCGAAAGAAATCGCGGAAGATATCTGTGGATACTGCCGTGAACTTATTCGTGAAGAGTTCGGTGAAGTCGCTGACGAAATTCGTATTTTATACGGAGGTTCTGTTAAACCAGAAAACGTTCACGACTACTTAATGCAACCAAACGTTGATGGAGCTCTTGTTGGTGGTGCATCCTTGAAAGTTGATTCTTTCCATCAATTAATTGCCAACGTTGGCAAGTAAGGAGGTGCTCTATGATTGCTGAATCAATCCGACAATCAGATGTGAAAACCTATACGACCACAAAGTGGGCGTCCAAAGTTTTCCTCTATATGTTTATGGCAATTGGCATTACAGCTGTAGTCTGCGCTGTGATTGGTCTAATTTTTACCCAATTCTTCCCAATTGTTTATGGTAACGAAGTCAATATCGATGCGGCGAAAGCCTATATCGGATTATTTATTGCTGCGTTTATCATGTACATTCCTCTGATCTTGTGGATCCACTTCTCGGTTTTTAAAGAAAAATCCCGTCCAATGATTCCATTTGTCTTATACGCGATCGTCATGGGCGTGTTTATCTCTGGATTTACAATGTTTGTCCCATTCTATCTCATCGCGATTTCCTTTGGTTTAACCTGCTTTACCTTTGGCATTATGTTTGTCATTGGTTGGTTTACCAAAAGAGATCTTTCTATCTTAGGTATGATTGGCTTTGGAATGATGATTGGAATTCTCTTTATCGGATTATTCAATGTCATCTGGATGCTTTTCTTCCCAGGATTTGAAATGATCTACTGGGTCATTTCCTATGGAATGTTTGCGGCAATGCTATTAATCACCATCTTTGATATTAACCGAGTCAAACGTATTGCTGATAGTGGTGAACAAAGCAATAAAACCGCGATTCTTTGTGCGTTTAACCTTTATGTAGATTTTATCTACATCTTCATTCGTATCTTATCGATTGTGGTTCGTATCTACGGAAGAAGTCGCAACTAACGCGTACACGTATAATTAAAGGAAAAGAATTATGTATTTCTATAAGTGTAATCATTGTGGCAAAGTTGTCATGATGCTCGAAGACAAGAAAATCCCAACTATTTGCTGTGGAGAACCTATGGTTCTTCTTGAAGCTAATACTGTCGATGCCGCCTTCGAAAAGCATATTCCAGTCGTCGAAGAAAAAGAAAATGTCGTTCAAGTTCGTGTTGGTGAAGTGATTCACCCAATGACGAATGAACACTACATCGAATTCATCGTTCTTCACACCGACCAAGGTTACAAAATTAAACACCTTTATCCAAATGATGTTCCAGCGGCTGAGTTTGCAATCAAGGAAAATGAGATCGTTTTCTCCGCTTATGCCTATTGCAATCTCCATGGATTATGGAAAAAGAACATTGAGTAGAATCTAAGGATTCTAGTCATAAATTAGCCCCCGCTAACCCGGGGGCTTTCATTTTTTGAAAAAATTTTTTAAAAAGTGTTTGACTTACTTATTTCATAATAGTAATATAGAAAAGCGCACGTTCCAAGGGAACCTAGAGATATACGAAAGTATATAGTGCGTCACTGATCTTTGAAAACTAAACAGATGTACAAGAAACATTAACGTCAATTTTTTATATACAATAACCAGATTATAATTTTGAACTAAGATAAAACTTTTTGAGAGTT
>JAFSMX010000006.1 GCA_017447725.1 Bacilli bacterium | reverse complement strand
GTATCTTCGGCATGCTTAGCAACGGGACTTGTTTCGAAACTATCTAAATTATAAAGCAATTTTTTAATTTATAAATAAACTGATAGTATTTTTCAGCATATTTTTATTTTTTACTTGATTTCTGTTATCTAATTTTCTTTACCGGAATAATTCCAATATCAAATAAATAAGGTCAACGATTACCAACAAGAAAGCGACAACGATTTCTTTATTAGTTTTCATTTGGGTTACCTCCTTTCTATTGCGCCGAAACGCAAGTAGTCAGGAGTTCCCGTTCCGAGTTTTTAAGGCTTTTCTTTGCCTGAGAGTTTTTCGCTCTCATTAACTAAATCCGTTTTTAAAAGAAAAATTTGCACTCAATTTTTCCAAAAAGAAAACTTCTTACTATGTAAGAAAAAATTTTACCTTAAAATAAATGGGAATTTAAAAAGCCCTTCTTAGTGAAGAGCTTAAATTTTATTTTTTGAATTTATTTATTTCTTCCAATGTTGGAGAAGAAACGCTCGTTCCATGTTTAGTTGTCGATATTGATGCAGCCAAACAAGCAAAGTTTAGTGATGTCTTATTTATATCTTTTCCTTGGGCAAGTTGGTAACATAACGCACCATTAAATGCATCTCCTGCACCAGTTGAATCAACCACTTTTACTTTCACGGCTTTTTCAGTAATTGTTTCTTTTCCTTTATAACAGCAATAACCGTCTTTACCTCTAGTTTCAATTATTGTGGAAATTCCTAATTTATTTGGTTTTTGCTGGTATTTTCCATATTTTAGAAGCATACGCAATTCACCACTATTTGGAGTAATAACATCAATAAATCTAGCATATTTTTTTATTCCAATATCACATGGAGCAGGATTAATTACGGTACGCATTTTTTTGCGTTTTGCTACCTCTAAAGCATAACCGACAAGTTCAAGATTATTCTCTAACTGAGATAAGAAAACATCACCTGCACAAGCTCCTTTAAGAAAACTATCAACATCACTTTTTGTTAGTTTTAAATTGGCACCTAAATCAAGAATGATTCGATTGTCTTTATTGTGTAAAAGGATCATCGCGATTCCACTAGAAACACCTTTAACCATCTTAATATGAGAAACATCAACTTTGTTTTCTTTTAATGCGTTAAACATTTTCTCGCCGAACGAGTCGTAGCCAATGGCACCAAGCATTTTTACTTTGGCACCAAGTTTTGCAGCAGCAATAGCTTGATTTAATCCTTTTCCACCAGGACAGGTTGAAAAATTTTCACCACGAACAGTTTCGCCTTTTGTAGGAATTTTGTCGGATTCAATCACAAGATCCATATTTAATGATCCGAGGACATAAATAGTGTTCATTTTGAGTAACGTTTTAGACCTTTCTCAACTTCGTTCCAGTATTCTTTGACATCTATGTCAATTGCAACATAAGCATTATGTGGTTGATGTAAATAATCATATTGGTCACAGTTTGTTCTTCCATAAGATGGACCACCAGTAACATCAATCACAACATTCATCTTCTTAAAAGTGAAAACATTTGGATTTAATAATGAAATGATTGTCGCTGGATCATGAAGAGGGGCTCCACTATGACCAAAGATTTTGAGTTGGTTCTCATTAAAGACTTTCATTAAATCAATAAAGATCTTGCCGGCTTTGTTATCAATCTTTGACATTCTTTCCATCACATCAGGAAGAACAAGAGCTTTTCTTGTAACATCAAGTCCAAGCATATAAACATCTAATCCTGAATTAAAGACAATATCTGCTGCTTCTGGGTCACAAAGAATATTAAACTCAGCAGCAGGAGATACATTACCAAACCCAATTGATCCACCCATCAGAACAATTGATTTAATATGTTTCTTCACTTCTGGATACTTGATTAAAAGTTCAGCGATATTGGTTAATGGACCAGTTGGAACTAATATCACATCATCGTTTTTATCTAACAAAGATTTTATTAATTCAACCGCGTTTTGCTGGTGATATTTGATTTTTAACGGGGAAAATGGAAAACCATCTAAACCTGTTTCACCATGAATTTCAGCACACGTCATCGGACTTCTTTTTAGTGGTTTTCCAGAGCCTAAAGCAACAGGTACATCTAACCCTAAATATTGAACCAAATTTAAAGTATTGTTCCCTGTTTTCTCTAAGGTTTGGTTTCCTGCTTCAACAGTAATTCCTAAGATTTCTAAACTTGGAGCAGATCCAGCAAGCATGATGGCAATCGCATCATCATGCCCTGGATCGCAATCTAAAATAATTTTCTGTTTAGTCATTGTGTTTAATTTTTTCCCAGTATTCTTTAATGGCTTGTTCATATTTATTATCACCATATTGGTAATAAGTTTCATTCTTTAAATCATCTGGGAGATATTGTTGCTTCACCCAATGATGCTTGTAGTCATGCGGGTATTTGTAGTGTTGTCCTTTAACTTTGGCATCAGCTCCATCATAATGCGTATTTTGTAATGCACGAGGAACTCCAACACCTTTTCCTTTAGAAATATCAGCTTGTGCTTTCCAATACGCCATTGGAGCAGAATTAGATTTTGGTGCAGTTGCAATTAAAACAGCCGCATTTGCTAAAGGTAGATATGCTTCTGGCATACCAAGTTGAAGAGCAGTATCCACTGCCGCTTTGACAATTGGAATAATCTGTGGGTAGGCTAGACCGACATCCTCATTAGCACTACAAAGTAGTCTTCTTGAAGCGGCAATAATATCACCTGCTTCAAGCATCTTTGCTAGATAGTAGATTGCAGCATCTGGATCAGAACCACGCAAAGATTTCATTAAAGCAGAAAGATTATCATAGTGTTTATCTTCGCTACGGTCATAAGAAATATTTCCTTTAATCGCGACTTGATCAACAATGTCGCGAGTAATTTTATTACTACCTTTCTTCACTGCGTAACGAACAAAATCAAAATTGTTTAATGCTTTACGCATATCTCCATTACCAGAAAGAGCAAGATATTCTAAAGCGTCATCTTCAAAGACTAAGCCAAATTGTTCAGCAGCTTTGAGTAGACCTTTAGAAATATCTTTTGTTGCCAAAGGTTTAAATTCAAAAACTGTGCATCTACTTAGTAAGGCTGGATAGATGTAGAAGAATGGATTTTCGGTTGTAGAAGCGATTAATGTAATATCACCTTTTTCAACAAACTCTAAGAGAGATTGTTGTTGTTTCTTATTTAAATATTGGATTTCATCCAAATATAAAAGGATTCCGTTTTGAGTGAGAACTGAATTGATATTCGCAATAATCTGCTTAATATCATCAGTTGATGCAGTTGTTCCATTAAGCTTATATAAAGACATATTTGTCTTCTCCGCAATAATGTTTGCAACCGTGGTCTTTCCAACACCTGGAGGACCATAGAAAACCATGTTTGGTATGTGATTAGAGGAAACGACCTTTCTAAAAGCCATTCCTTTTCCTAGTAAATGTTGTTGACCTAAAACATCATCAAATGATTTTGGTCTTAATAAATCAGCGAGTGGTTGTTGCATAAAACGACTCCTCTTTGCTAATCTAATTTTAATCTAAGAAAATTATATGTGAAACATTTTTGTTAAATTTGTTTCACATAAAAATTTGCAAAAGAAAAACATGCATAAGCATGTTTAACTTTATAAATTTTAATTAGATTTTATCGTTTGATCCGAGAACGTCAGTAATTTTGTGTTTAACGAGTTGTTTCACGTAAGCACGTCCATCTCCAATGTATTGACGTGGATCGAAGTGGTCTGGATGAGCTTCGAAGTGTTCACGAATTCCAGCAGTCATCGCAAGACGTAAGTCAGAGTCAATGTTGATCTTACAAACAGCCATACGAGCAGCTTGACGAAGTTGATCTTCTGGAACACCAACAGCATCCTTTAATGCGCCACCGTGTTCATTAATAATCTTGACGTATTCTTGGTTAACAGAAGATGAACCGTGTAAAACGATTGGGAATCCTGGGAGTCTCTTTGAGACTTCTTCAAGAATATCGAAACGGAGTGGAGGTGGGAGTAAGACACCTGTTTTTGGATCGCGTGTGCATTGTTCTGGACGGAACTTATAAGCGCCATGGCTTGTTCCGATAGCAATAGCTAAACTATCAACACCTGTACGTTTAACGAATTCTTCAACTTGGTCTGGATTGGTGTAACTTTCAGCACCGTGTTCCACTTTGACATCATCTTCAATACCAGCTAATGTACCAAGTTCAGCTTCTACTGTAACGTATGGTTTATGAGCGTGAGCATATTCAACAACTTTTTTGGTAATGGCGATGTTTTCTTCGAATGGTTTGCTTGAGCAGTCAATCATGACGGATGTGAATCCACCATCAATACAGTCTTTACAAATTTCAAAGTCAGCACCGTGGTCTAAGTGGAGGACAATTGGTAAACCAGTGTCTTCAACTGCAGCTTCAACCATCTTCTTTAAGTAGACTGGCTTAGCATATTTTCTTGCACCAGCAGAAACTTGGAGAATAACTGGAGAGTTACATTCCTTAGCGGCTTCTGTAATGGCTTGAACGATTTCCATGTTGTTGCAGTTAAAAGCACCAATGGCATAGCCTTCTTTATAGGCTTTTTCAAATAGTTCTTTAGAGTTAACTAATGGCATATTAATACCTTCTTTCTTTCACGGCTATATATTGTATCAATAAAATTGAAACCCGTTATATATTTCTTTATGAGAGTGCTTACTTTCATAAAAGAAAACCTTCACAAAACGTGAGGGTTTTCATTAAAATATTGAGGTTTTGCTGGTTATTTTATTGAAATAAAGTCGGCTTTTCTTTCTTTTACGACAAGTTTTGATGGATCTTTAACATAACCAAGAATTGCTGCTCCAACAATACGGTTTTCCTCAGGAATACCTAAACGAGCTTTCATCTTCATTCCTTTTGGAGTTGAGAGTAATTCATCAAATTGATTAATCCAACAAGATTGAACTTTTAAGGCGTTTGCGGCAACAAAGATGTTTTCCAATACGCAAGAACAATCTTGAACAGTGAATTTATCTTCTCTTGGCGCATGAACAAGAACGACTGTGTTTGCTCCATACATGCAATCACGATTGAAAGTTTCTTTCGATAACTCTCTAAGTTTTTCAACTTTTGCTTTTGTTCGTACGCAGGTAATATTTGCAATTTGACGGTTCATTGCGCTTGGAGCATATTTACCAGCTTCAAGAATTTGGTTTACCTTTCCTAACGATACTTTCTTTTCACTATATTCACGACATGAAACTCGTGAAAGAATGGTTTGAATTGTTTTATTAGCCATTGTTTATTCCTCTTTTAGATAAATATAGTGATTTTACTAACACTTTTCAATTTAGAGGTAGATAATACACTTTGTGTATGATTCCGACATTAGTTATTTGTTTACTTACATTTGTCTTAGTGACACTATCAATTCTCTTATTTCCAAAGATTAAGATTAGTAAGTTTTCTATTTCAACATATTGGGTGGTTGCGTTAGTTGGAGCAATCCTTTTAATCTCCATTGGATTAGCACCAATCAACGATGTCTGGAACCAACTAACATCAAATACATCAATCAATCCATTAAAGATTCTGGTCTTGTTTTTCACAATGACAATTATCTCGATTCTCTTAGATGAATTTGGATTATTTAAATATTTAGCTCAACTAGCAACTAAACGAGCAAAAACAAACCAATACGTGCTCTTCTTTGCTTTATATGCGTTAACAAGCGTTCTAACCGTATTTACATCAAACGATATTGTCATCCTCACGTTAACTCCATTTATTTGTTTCTTTGCTAAACGAGCAAATATCAAAGCGACTCCTTATTTGATTGCCGAATTCTTTGCCGCAAATACATGGTCACTCATGTTTTTAATTGGTAACCCAACAAATATTTATCTCGCCACCGCCGCAAACATTAACTTTGTCGAATATTTCAAGGTTATGGCGATTCCAACCGTTGTTGCTGGATTAGTTGAACTTGGGATTCTCTTTCTTCTTTTTAGAAACTACCTAAAAGAGCCTTTTTATGTTGAAGATGAACAAGTAGAAGTTCCAAACAAACTTCTCCTTAGTGTGGGCGTTTCCACATTATTAGTTTGTTTAGTGTTTCTGATTATTGTTCACTACCTTCCTTTAGAGATGTGGATGATCTCTTTAGTTTGTGCGTGTTTCTTAAGTTTATTTACTTTAATTTATCTTTTAGCTAGAAGAGAAAAACTAACAATTATGGGAAATTCTTATAAAAGACTTCCTTATGAATTAATTCTGTTTTTCTTATCGATGTTTGTGATTGTTGTTTCTTTAAACCATCAAGGAATTACCGGTGAAATTTCAAAATTACTTGGAGATTCACACGTTATTTATACGTATGGATATTCATCATTTCTTGTTTGTAACTTAATCAACAATATTCCGATGAGTATTCTTTATTCCGAGGTCTCATCTAGCTTATCTGGATCAATGTTTTATCAAGCAACTTACGCTTCGATTATCGGAAGCAATATTGGTGCTTTTTTAACTCCAATAGGCGCTCTAGCAGGCATTATGTTTACTTCACTAGTCAATAAACAAAACATCCGCTTTAGCTTCCTAGATTTTATTAAATACGGATCAATTGTTTCGATCCCAACGATTACAGTCGCATTGTTAATGCTTCAATTATTTATTTAAAATTTGAAATTTCTTTCTTTTAGGAAAAATAAAAAGCGCCCACAACATTATTATATAAATAGTTGCGAGCGCGTATATAAAAATCTTTGTCTATTGATCCGAATCGAATTTTAATCCGGCAACATCGCTAACTGGTAAAGAGAAGGCAATTCCTTGTCCGTCGGTTGATAAGCCGACAGCTTTATAAACACTATTAAGGATTTTATCGCGTTTATTTTTTCTAGTTAAAATGAGGATCATATCTTTTTCTGGTGTGATAATGATTCCATACTTTTCTTCCATAAGTTTAGTACCTGTTCCACGAGCGTGAACGATTGTACCACCACGAGCACCTTCTTCACGTGCGGCATCCATGGCAATTTCTGAATAGTTTGCGTTCACAATAACGACGATTAATTCATAATCCATAATTATTTATCCTCCACAGTGTTAGCTAAGAATTGATAAACTCGAACTCCAATAATACTTGATAAGCGAATTGAGAACGATATTCCTTGGTTTCTTTTACTTGCAACAAAGAAAGCATCTAGTTCTTTCTTAATATCGCTGGCCTTATCCTCGGCTAAGAATGAGAAAACAACGTCTTTTCCAGTGTTTTCCACACCTAAAATGTTATAGATTTCTTTAGTTGCGGTTCCTTCACCACGTTCAACAAACTGAGCACTACAACCATATCTTTCAAAAAGCTTTCGAATCGCAGTTGACTGTCCTTCTCCTACAATAGTGATGAACAAAAGAAGCTTCTTTTGGACAACGTTATCTAATGTTGGAAGCTCTTTAACTTCAATTTGTTTCTTTCTACGAAATAATGACATTGCTCTCACCTAAAAATTAATAATTTGTGCATCTTCAATTGAGTAAACGTGTTTACGCATAACAGCAAATGCTTTGTCGGATTTGATCTTTTGAATAATACCAAGTGTTTGGATAGCAATAATTGGAGTCATGGCAATTAATGCTACAACACCAAATCCGTATTCATATACATTTTCGCCTGAACCGCCAGATCTTTGAATAACAATTCCAATAATCATTGGTAAAACAAATGATGAAGACATTGGTCCGGATGCGGTTCCGCCAGAGTCAAACGCAATTGCCGTATAAATGTCTGGACACGCAAATGTTAGAGCTAATGAAATTGCATACCCAGGAATGACGATATAAAGAATGGAGAACTCAAACACTGCTCTAAGTGCCGCTAAAGCAATTGCCACTCCGACTCCAAGAGAAAGAACTAATAAAACCATTGTTTTAGTAATTCGTCCATCAGAAATGTCCTCAATTTGTTTTGTTAAAACGTGAACTGCTGGTTCACAAATAATTGTGACTAGACCAATCGCAAAGGCCACTAAAATAACAACAGTGTCAGATTGTAAACTAAGGTTTCTACCAACTAATGCTCCAATTGGAGACATTACTGCATTTGTTGCAGATAAGAAAATTGCTAGACCGATATAGGTATATAAGAATCCAATCAACAATTTGTAGATTTTGTGTTTAGGTAATTTTATATAAATAAAATTGTAGATAAAAAAGATTACTAAAATTGGAAGAATAGCGATTAAGACTTCAACTGAACTACCAAATCCAGATCCAGAAGGAATTAAAGCGTCAATAAAACGCATATGGATTGGCATATTTACAACTTCAGATACCTCGTAAGCTGGAATATTCGCCTTAATCATAATTAGAAGTGCAGTTGAAATAACTGGTCCAATGGAAGCCATACCAACTAGACCAAAGGAGTCATTGGTTGCTCCCTTACCACCACGAACCATAGCAACACCAGCGCCTAATGCCAAAATAAATGGCACTGTCGCAGAACCAGTTGTTACACCGCCAGCATCAAAAATGAATGGTAAAAGCTTTCTTCTTTCTGGATCGATGGCGATTAAGCAAATGAGCATAAAGAGTAATCCATAGAAGAAGATGTACCAAAGTTTTAAGGATTTATGGTGAATAATTCTAAGAATTCCAATAACAACGAAGATTCCAACACCAAGTGCAATTGATCCAACTAAGATAAACGCATTTGCTGGTCCTGGAACAATTGTGACTTGTTTCGAAACAATTAATATTGATGGTTCAGCACAAGTAATTAATAAACCAAGAGTAAACGCAAATAAAACAACAATAAAAATATTCTTTTGTTTGGATAGTGATGCACCCATGTATTCACCAACTTTAGATAATGATGAAGATGCACCAATTTGGAATAAGGCTAAACCAACAATTAAAACAACCATTCCAATAAGAATGAGCCAAATGTGGGTGTTATCAGCCATGGAAATAGACGCGATATTAGTGAAATGTAATATCAAAATGATCGCAATCATCGGAACGATTGAGAGTGATGATGATATAAACGCTTGAATGTGTCTATTTTTCATACCTCAATTATTTTACTTTCTTTTTAATTTTATTAAAGTCTAAATCAAAATAATTCATTTGCTTAAATTGTTATTTAAACAAAAAAGAGCTGGAAATTCCCAACTCTTTTCTAGTTTTTTTGCTTATTTTTCTTGTTCTTGATGACATTCTTCAGATGCTTTTAGTTCTTCTTGGATCTTTTCAATTTCTTCTATTTGTTTCTGTAATTCCTGCGTCTTTTTATCTTCACGACGCCTATTTAGATCGTTATAAAGATTAACGATAACAGATGTAAATAAAGCAACAACGACAATTCCACTAATACCCAAAATCACTGACAAAATACGGCCGAATGTTGTTGTAACGTAAACATCACCAAAACCGATTGTTGTAATTACAGCAAATGAATACCAAAGTGCATCAACATAACTTGTCACCCCTGGTTCAACGATAGTGAAATACAAGGAGCAAAGGATAATTAAGATTAATAAAGACAAGATGATTTCGTACACCATTGTCTTTTTGATGATGTTCTCAATTAAGTGGAGTTTTAATGTTTTGTGATATGGGAAGAGTAGGTTCTTTCCACTAGAAACAAGAATTGCAATAGCAAAACACATGACAATGAAGTTTGAATTGCTAACCGATGTTGCGTGTTTTTCAAAAATAACCGGGAAGAAGAAGACAAATGAATAAAGGAACATAAAAATACAACACAAAGTGTTGAAAATAATTGATTGTGTTGAACGATCTTCTTTAATTTTCAAAAGTCGATCAATAATAACTAAACATGAGAATAAAAACATCGCTGTAATTAAGAAATAAATGCTATATTTTGTTAAGCTGACCAAAACGGCTAAAACAAAAATAATTCCGGTCGCAAAAAGATGGATAAAAATATTCTTCTTAAAATTACTTAAATGAAATCCAATACGGTTAATTCCTAAAAAGCATAAAGCGAGGAATAAAATATAAATTGCGACATAGTTATTCACAACAGATAATCCGAGTGAAACTACACAAAGAATAGCAGCAAGAATTCCGCTGGCTAAACCAATGAAATAATAAATATTCTTCTTAGGACTAAGTTCTTCCATAACTACTCCAATCAATTTTTCTTTATTAATAATAAATAACCAAAATTAGTGATACAAGTTTAATTAATATTTTGAATATATTTAAGTAACAAAAAATAGCCGCAATTCACGGCTATTCCTTGCAAAACTCAATTATTTTACTTCGTCTTTTTTGTTGTTATTAAGGATGAAACTTAATACTAACCAGAAGAAGATTCCTCCGACAAAAGATGCTAGTGCAATCCATCCATCTTTTGGATCATTAAACGATAAGAACGGCTCACCGTCAGCTGCGCTAAAGATGCAATCAATGAGCCACATTAGTGTCGCTGCACCATAAGTAATCGTTAAGACATCGAGGTGTAATGCTTTTCTATCACGATAAAAGAACCACAAAACACCGGCAATAATTGCACAAACAAGAGTTGTTAAAAAATACATTATTTAACACTCGCTTCTGTTAATTTTGCTTTAGCAGTTCTCTTTTTAAATTTGAAGTAATCAACAACGAATACTCCAACTGCCCAAGCAACAAACAAAACAGCAAACATTGCCACACCTACTGTTCCCATTTCGTGTAGCATCTCTCCAAATTGATCTGGAGTAGCTTTAGCTAAGAATGGTGGGTATGGAATAACTTCTCCATGAAGAATGTGTTCGATTGCTAATAAGAATGAACCAGCAAATAATACTAATTCAAGATAACCTAATTTTTTGCTCCACTTCACATCAGAACCAAACTTTTCAGGAAGTTGAACTTTTCCTTCGAGTTCTAATTTGTTTTCGTGACGTTTAACAACGTGACGAGCAACTGCGGTGCCAACACCAACAGCAGCACTTACAACGAAACATGCCATAATTTAATTCCTCTCTTTGTTATACAAAAATTCTAAACATAGGATTGCTAAATTACAAAATAAAAATAAGAAATTTGTTCGATATTTATTGATAAAAAACACATTGTTTGATTATTATTGTATTTACACAGAAGATATCGAACAAAATGTTTACAGGAGTTCAGTATGGATAAAAGAAGTGAAAAGACAGTTAATGCGATTTATGAGGCATTTGCAAAACTCATTAATGAGAAAGATTATGATGAAATTACCATTCAAGATCTACTTGATAAAGCAAATATTTCTCGATCTACATTTTACGCTCATTACAAGACAAAGGATGAGCTTTTGCTGAGCATTTCCAATCATATTTTTGAACACGTTTTCTCTAAATCACTCCAAGAAGAGAAAACTCATGACTTTTCCAAAGACTTAATCTTAAATTACCGTCATTTAATTGAGCA
This sequence comes from Bacilli bacterium, assembly GCA_017447725.1. GTDB lineage: Bacteria > Bacillota_I > Bacilli_A > RFN20 > CAG-826 > Fiminaster. The sequence goes on along the minus strand of JAFSMX010000006.1, from coordinate 1,607 downwards.
TATTTTCTATCATGTAAGAGACGAGAAAGAGCTCTTTGTAGGAATCTTATCGAATAAAGTTAACTCCTTATTCTTAATGGAGTTTAGAAAACACTTCTCTAAGTTCGTTACGTCTTATTACGCAAACTATCCAATGATTAATAACTCGATTCCTGTTGAACTTAGAAAATCTCTCGCTATTGAAGACTTCATCGTTGTTTTAAAATACTGGGTGAAGAATAACTTCAAAGAAGACCCAGAAGAAATTGCTGAATTCTACATTAAAAGCGCAATCAAATAAAAGAATAAAAAAGCCGAAAAAGCTGAGTCATAGACTCAGCAATTTCATTCAAATAATTACTTTGTTTTTTGTCAGTTTTTACTCTGGATCAACGATGATAATATCGCCATCTTCGTACTGATCAAATTCGATATTTATGTATTCGAAATTATATTCGATATCGTTTTCTCCATCGTTATATTGAACAGTGAATTGAGAAATGTACCATGCAAGGTCGTTACCAATATTTAATCCAATTTCGAAATAATAATGTTTATTGTTGAAATCAAAAGAGACTTCACCACATGAAACAGAGTAATTCTCCCATTCATCTACGTGATCAAGAACTTCTTTAGCAAGACAAATTCCTAAATATGATCTTCGACCAAATGTGTCCTCCCAGAAAGGATTTGAAAATAAATCCTCAGTAAAAACATACGTTATGCCTTCATCTAAGACATAATTCCAGATTATTCCTGGAAAGAAGATATAGCTTCCGTCTTTCTTGCCACGAATTTTATTCTCTCCATCATAATCAAATCGCCAAATCATTTGTTCTAAATGAACTTCATAATATTCTTTATTAACATCATTTTCGTAATATGTCAGATGGAATTCTAAGTCGCCATTTACGATGTCTTCATCGCTTTGTGGATATTTATCAACAAACGCGGCTTTGATGATGCTTTTTAAAGTTTCTTTTGTTGGAAACATGTTTTCCATATATTCCAGTAAAGATTGATCATATATCACTTCTGTTTCATCAAAGTCAGTGAATGTAAATGTTGTTTTAACGTTATAAAAACTACTCGTGGCCTTTAATAAACGTGCACCGGAAAAAGAGAATGTCCAGTTTGTTGAACTAACAGATGTTGTGTAGCACTTATTGTCGCTGTCATATGTTAAGTCATCAAAATTAAACGACATAATTGTCTTGATTAATTTATATTGATCAAAAGCGTAGTTAGTTAATTCATTAACTTTTCCAGATAGTTGATAAGTCCAGACGATTTTGTCGTTGTTTGTTTCGCCAGTGTAATAATCTAAGACATCATCGTGTTCGTTTTTAAACGCACGATAAGTAGAAACGCCGTCTAAAGTATGAACGCTATAATATTCGTTCTTCTCGTTATGAGTGATTATCTTTTCATAACCAGCATCTTTTTTAATTCTGACTGTAAAGTTTTTACCATAAAGATTTTTCGCCTTATTAAAAGTTTCCTGATTAATTTCTGTAATCGGAGCCGATTCATAAGTTGCAACATATGTCGCATCTTTTGTTGCGGCAACAACTTCCGGTGACCAACCAGCAAATTCATATGTATAGTAATCATCATCGGCACGTGTT
>JAFSMX010000038.1 GCA_017447725.1 Bacilli bacterium | reverse complement strand
ATTTTACGCTTTCAATATAACCTTTGATGTTAGAGGCGTTTTCGTAAACTTTTAAACCATCAGCCATTGGAACAATGAGTGTTGGAGCTTTCTTCACGCCGTATTGTTTGGTCAGATCGCCGTTTTCTTCAGCATCAACAACTTCATAAGCGATTCCGGCTTTGTCTAAAAGCATCTTAGCCATCTTACAATTTGGACAGGTTTTTGTCGCAAATAATAAGGTTTTATTGAGGTTTTGTGGTTGATTTTCACATTTGCATTCTTCTTCGGTGTGTTCAACATGTGGGTGAAGCACAGAAGTTTCTGGAACGTAGACTTTACGGTTCTTGAATTCCTCACTCTTACCATCGTTCCAGTTTTGAATTGGACGGTAGTAACCAGTAATACGGGAATAAACTTCGGTCTTGGCACCACATTTTGGACAAGTATATTCTTCACCGCTAATGTATCCGTGTTCCTTACAAACAGAGTAAGTTGGAGACATTGTGTAGTATGGAATGTGATAGTTTTCAGCAATCTTACGAACAAGATTCATGCAAGATTTCCATGAAGGTAATTTTTGTCCTAAGAAAGCATGGAAAACGGTACCAGATGTGTAAAGGGTTTGTAATCCATCTTGGATATCAAGAGCACGGAAGATATCGTCTGTGTAACCAACTGGTAGGTGTGAAGAGTTGGTGTAATATGGAGTCTTACCTTCTTCAGATGCGGTAATGATATCAGGATATTTAGCCTTATCGTGTTTTGCTAAACGATAAGCGGTTGATTCGGCTGGTGTAGCTTCGAGGTTATAAAGATCTCCATAAAGTTCTTGATAATCAGAAAGTTTGGTTCTCATGTGATTTAACACATCCTTAGTGAATTGAATTGCTTCTGGGTTGGTTAAATCTTTCTTGATCCAGCGAGCATTTAAGCAAGCTTCGTTCATACCAACTAAGCCGATTGTGGAAAAGTGGTTGTTGAAGGTGCCTAAATAACGTTTAGTGTATGGATAAAGTCCAGCTTCGAGTAAGGTGGTAATTGTGTTACGCTTCACCTTTAAGGAACGAGCGGAAATATCCATAATGCGGTCTAAACGATTGTAGAAGTCTTGTTCATCGGTGGATAAATAAGCAAGTCTTGGCATGTTGATTGTAACAACACCGACAGAGCCTGTTGATTCACCAGATCCAAAGAATCCGCCTGATTTCTTACGTAATTCACGTAAGTCAAGACGTAAACGGCAGCACATCGAACGAACATCGCTTGGTTCCATATCGGAATTGATGTAGTTAGAGAAGTATGGAGTTCCGTACTTCGCTGTCATTTCGAACAAGAGTTTGTTGTTTTCGGTTTCAGACCAGTCAAATGTTTTGGTAATGGAGTAAGTTGGAATTGGGTATTGGAAACCACGTCCGTTAGCATCACCTTCGATCATAATTTCGATGAAGGCTTTGTTAACCATCGCCATTTCTTCAACACAATCTTTGTACTTGAAATCCATTTCTTTTCCACCGACGATACAGTTGAGTTCGGCCATATCGTTTGGTACGACCCAGTCTAATGTAACGTTGGTGAATGGAGCTTGTGTACCCCAACGGGATGGTGTATTAACACCATAAATGAATGATTGAATGCATTGTTTAACTTCTTTATAGGTCAAATGATCTTTCTTAACAAATGGTGCAAGATAAGTATCAAATGAGGAGAAGGCTTGAGCACCAGCCCATTCATTTTGCATAATTCCAAGGAAGTTAACCATTTGGTTACAAAGGGTTGATAAGTGGTTTGCTGGAGCAGATGTAATCTTTCCAGGAACTCCGCCTAAACCTTCTTGGATGAGTTGTTTTAAACTCCATCCAGCGCAGTAACCAGTGAGCATACTTAAATCGTGGATGTGAATATCCGCATTACGGTGTGCATCAGCAATTTCCTTGTCGTAAATTTCACTTAACCAATAATTAGCTGTAACAGCACCACTATTGGAAAGAATAAGACCACCGACAGAATAAGTAACAGTTGAGTTTTCTTTCACGCGCCAGTCATTAATCTTTAAATAATTATTGATGACGTTTTTGTAGTCTAAACTTGTTGACTTAATTTGTCGTAAGTTCTCGTGTTGTTTACGATAAATCATATAGCTACGAGCAACATCAATATATCCGGCTTGAATTAAAACAACTTCAACGGAATCTTGGATGTCTTCAATAGCAACGATTTCGTTAGCGACTTTCTTATTAAAATCTGCAGTCACTCTGAGGGCGAGCATCTCAATAATATCGCTATTATAAAACTTGTGCTCGGCCATGAACGCACGTTCAATTGCGTTCTCAATTTTTTTCAGATCGAAGTCTTCTAAAGACTCGTCTCTCTTTCTAATTTTCAACATAACTCATACCTCCCAGCGAGAATTTGAAAATAGTGATAGAAAAACCTTAGTTTAAGTTTTCAATTTGTCAGGGACCATTAATATTAATTAAGTGGTGTCGTTATTATATAAAAATATGATACCTATAATAAGAGTAAAATGCTCAAAAGTTATACACTGTATAGAAATTACTCAAATTATTGTGTTTTTATGGTACTTTTGTGTTTGTCAAATATTATGTTAATGAAAATAAAAAAATTAGGAGTGACAAACTCCTAACTTTTTCCTTAGTTACATAGTAACTATATCATAATTCGTTATATTTTTTAGCTCGTCCCTTCGATTTTTCGACTGGATACTTTTTCTCGTTTTGTTCCATTTTGGCATTAACGATATCATCAATATCTAATCCGAGTTTATCGGCGAGGTTCTGGCAGTTAACGATAACATCAGCTAATTCTTCTTTAACTTTTTCAATATTATAGTCGTCGTTCCATTGGAAACATTCTAATAATTCACCAGCTTCAATAATAATTGTTTTAGCTAAATTAGCTGGTGTATGGTACTGATCCCAATCGCGGTCAGTTGTAAAGTGACGAACTCTTTCTAGCGTTTTCTTTTTCATATTTAGCATTTTAACATATTAGGATAAAATAGTAGCAGGGTTAAATTATGGAAAAGAAAATCGAACAAAAATATTTAGAATGGCTCAACTCAGAAGCTCTTTCTAAAGAAGAAAAAAATGAATTAAAAGATTTAGATGGAAATGAAAAAGAATTAACTGAACGTTTTATCGCGGATCTTGAATTCGGTACAGCTGGCCTTCGTGGTGTAATGGCCATGGGTACAAACCGCATGAATCGTCATGTGATTCGTCACGCAACTCAAGGTTTAGCTAACTTCTTATTATTAAAAGAAAAGAAACCTAGTGTCGCTATTGCTTATGACTCTAGATTAAACTCCGAACTTTTCGCTCATGAAGCAGCTCGGGTTTTAGCTGCAAACGGCGTAAAAGTCTATATTTATCCAACATTGATGCCTGTTCCTGCTCTTTCTTATGCGGTAAGACAATTAAAAACTTCTGCCGGCATTGTTGTTACGGCCTCTCACAACCCAAAACAATATAACGGATACAAAGTTTATGGATCTGATGGATGCCAAATGACAACAAATAACGCTAATGCTGTTTATGCTGAAATAAATAAAATTGGCATGTTCGATGTTAAACTCTCCGATTTAGAAAATAACCAGCAAATCTCATATATTTCAAATGAATTAATCGAAAAATACTATGCTTCTGTTCTTTCACAATCAATCGAAGGACCAAAAGAAGCAAAACGTATTTTGAACATTACTTATACACCACTTCATGGCGCTGGTTTTATCCCAGTAACAACAGTTTTGAAACGTGATGGCTTCGATCACGTTGATATTGTCGAAGAGCAAAAGAATCCTGATGGAAACTTCACCACTTGTCCATATCCAAACCCAGAAATTAAGGAAGCTATGGATTTAGGTATGAAGTTAATGCTCAAAAACGGAAACGACATTTTAGTTGCGACTGACCCTGATTCTGATAGAGCTGGAGTTGCGGTTAATCAAAATGGCGAAGCAATCATATTGACTGGTAACGAAATCGGCATTCTCTTATTTGATTTTATTTACCATGCCCGTGTCAAACAAAATAAACTTCCAAAAAATCCAGTGATGGTTAAATCAATTGTTTCTACAAATTTAGTCAATCTTATGGGAGAAAAATTTGGTGTAAAAGTTATTGATGTTTTGACCGGATTTAAATGGATTGGCGAGCAAATTCTTCTATTAGAAGAAAAGCACGAAGAAGATCGATATATTTTCGGTTTTGAAGAATCTTATGGTTTTTTAACAAACGTCGAAGTTAGAGATAAAGACGCTGTTAATGCAGTCCTCTTAATCTGTGAAATGGCAAACTACTACAAACATCAAGGTTTAACACTTCTTGATCGCTTGAACCAACTCTATGAAGAATTTGGTCCATACAAAACACAAACTATTTCTTATGAATTCCCTGGTTTAGAAGGGCAAGTGAAAATGAAAGAAATCATGGAAACGTTACGTGCTAAATCATTTGGTCTTTTTGAAAAGGTGGTTTCGTTTGCTGATTACACGACAAGCATTGAAAAATTCCAAGATCACGAAGAAGTAATTAAACTTCCGAAGAGTAATATCGTTAAATTCACTCTTCCAGAACACGAAACAATTATCTTCCGTCCATCCGGAACGGAACCAAAATTAAAAGCCTATATCTTTGCCCAAGAAGGACACATACAGGCTTTACATGATAAATTAGATAAAATACTGAAATAACCAGCAAATCACGATTATTTTACAATGAATTTAAGAACATCATCATAAACCTGTTGGTGTTCTTTTTCATTTAAAATTTCGTGTCTCATATGTGGATAGACTTTGAGTTCAACATCTTTCACACCGAGTTTTGTATATTGCTTATAAAGAGCGCGTGGGCCTTTGCCAAAAGCACCACAAGCATCATCTTCGCCTGCAATAATTAAAATATGGTTTTCTGGAGAAATCTTCTTTAAGAATTTCTTTTTGTATAAACGTGCATTACCTTTGAGTAATTCACGATAGAAAATGCGGCTTGAACCATATCCACACATTGGATCTTCACAATATTTCTTAACATTTTCTTCGTTATAACTTAACCAGTCATTTGGTGTTTTACGATTTTTGACTGATTTTGAATATGAGCCAACTGATAAGTTAGCCATTAATTTAGCTTTTTCGAACTGGTTCTTCTTTGTACAAGTTAATTTTCCAAGTTTGGCACCAACTTTAAATAAGAGTTTTGCATTTGGTCCATTGGATCCACAAATAACAATTTTATCGGCGTCTTTTGTAAATCTTTGGACAAAGTCTTGAACAATAAATGAACCCATAGAGTGGCCAAAGACGACAACTGGAAGATTAGTTGATTTACGAACTTTTTTAACAATGTCATCAACATTTCGAACGGTCTTAGAGAAGAATGATGGAGGAACAATTCCTAGTTTCTTTCTATCTTCGGAGTTTAAACCTTGACCATAATGGTCAACACAATAGACATTGTATCCATTTTGATTTAAGAATTGGGCAAAATCATCGTATCTTGCTGCATACTCTTCCATGCCGGTAACAATGACAACGTTGCCAACTGGTTTCTCGGCACTCCAAGAGTATCCGCGGAGCAAATCTCCGTTAACAGTTTTGATTGAATATAAAGCTTTTTTCATTTTTATTTCTCCTCATATCCTTTTGGGTTATTTTTTTGCCAATTCCAGGAATCACGGCAGCAATCAACAATTGTATATTGTGTTTTAAAGCCAATTTCTTTATATGCTTTATCGGCATTAGCGTAACATTCAGGAATATCACCAGCTCGACGTGGAGCAACTTTGTAATTAATCTTCATGTTATTTGCTTTTTCGAAAGCATGAACTAATTCAAATACAGAAGTTCCAACACCGGTTCCTAAGTTATAAATAACAAGTCCTGGATTTTCTTCTAATTTCTTTAATGTTAATAAGTGTCCATGGGCTAAATCGACAACGTGGATGTAGTCACGGATACATGTGCCATCTGGTGTATCATAATCATCGCCAAAGATATTTAAGACAGGGAGTTTACCAACAGCAACTTGCGTAACGTAAGGCATTAAGTTATTTGGAATACCTTGTGGATCTTCGCCCATTAAACCAGATTTATGAGCACCAATTGGGTTAAAATAGCGGAGAATTGCAATGTTATATGAAGGATCCTTCTTTGCTAAGTCTTGTAACAAATATTCAATTTGAACTTTGGTTTCAGCATATGGATTTGTTGTTTCTCCAATTGGATCTGTCTCGACAATTGGGACATGTTTTGGATTACCATAAACAGTAGCAGAAGACGAGAAAACAATGTTTTTACAACCATACTTTTCCATCACCTTCAATAAGACTTTTGTCGAGCCAATGTTATTGTCGTAATAAAGGTCAGGTTTTTGAACAGATTCACCAACAGCTTTTAAACCAGCAAAATGAATAACAGCAAAAATGTTGTGGGTAGCAAACACATGATCGAGTTTGGCTTCATCACGAACATCGAGTTCAATGAACTCAGGTCTAACTTTAGTTAATTTCTCAATACGGTTTAAAACTTCAACTTTTGAATTACAAAGATTATCAACAATCACAGGTTTGTAATTGTTTTCAATAAGTTGAACAACAGTATGGGAGCCGATATAACCCATGCCTCCGGTAACAAGAATTTCTTTCATTATCTATTCTCCAATTCTTTTAATAACATTTCAGAAGTCATTTTTGGATTAACTTTACCTTGGGTCTTTTTCATGACTTGTCCAACCATGAAACCAAGAGCACGATCCTTACCTTCTTTATAATCTTTAATTGATTGTGGGTTTTCATCTAACACTTCTTTAATAACGTTTTTAATAAATGATTCATCGGAGATTTGCGAAGAAATACCCAAGATTTGACGGGCTTTTTGAGCATCGCACTTTTCCTCAACCATCTTATTGAAGATTGATTTAGCTTGGTTAGATGAAACCTCGTTTTTCTCAATAATCGCAATTAAACTAACGAGTTGTTCTGGACTAAGTGGGAATTCGTTAATCGTGCAGTTGTTTTTATTTAAATAAGAAAGCACATCGACATTAATCCAGTTAGCAAGAATCTTGTACTGTTTTGTTAATTTAGCGCAATTATCGTAATAAACAGAAATATCTTTATCGCTCACTAAAAGTGAGGCGTCATAATCATTGAGTTTGAATTCGTTAAGATATCTTTCTTTTTTGCTTTCAGCGAGTTCTGGACATGAAGCAATAGCATCATTAACAAACTCATCCGAGAGTTTAATTGGAATGATATTTGGTTCTGGGAAATATTTATAGTCAACTGAATCTGTTTTTAAACGCATGGCAATTGTTGTTTTTGTTTCATCGTCATAACGACGGGTCTCTTGAATAACTTTGCCACCGCTTTCAATAACTTCTTGTTGGCGTTTGACTTCAAAATCAATGGCATTTTTCACATAAGTGATTGAGTTAATGTTTTTAACTTCAACTTTTGTACCAAACTCTTTGCTTCCAACAGGACGAATAGAAACGTTAACGTCGCATCTTAAAGATCCTTCTTCCATTTTGCCATCACTGACTTCAGAGAAGACAACAATAGAACGAATCATTTCGACATATTTCATTGCTTCTTCACCAGAACGAATCTCTGGTTCAGAAACAATTTCAATTAATGGTGTCCCAGCACGGTTATAGTTAAGCAATGTGAAGTTTTTGAAATGAAGTTGTTTACAAGTATCTTCTTCCATATGAAGACGTTGAATTCCAATTCTTTTCTTTTCTCCGTTTACAACAATCTCTAAATAACCATGAGATCCGATTGGTCGACGATCCTGGGTAATTTGATAACCTTTTGGAAGGTCACTATAGAAATAATTTTTACGATCAAAATGTAATTCATTATCAATGCTCATATGGAGAGCATTAGAAACACGAATCGCATCAATAACAGCTTGTTTGTTTACAACTGGAAGTGTTCCAGGGAACCCTAAATCAAGCGGAGCGGTTTGTGTATTTGCTTCTTTACCATAGGTAACTGGCGCAGAAGAAAACATTTTACTCTTTGTCTTTAATTCAACGTGAATTTCAAGTCCAATAACTGGTTCAAAGTTCATTGTTATTCTCCTTTCGCCACAATATTTTTAAATCCGGTGTGCTTTTCAAGCTCATAGGCCATTTGTAAAACTTGCTTATCTTCAAAAGCACGGCCTGTAAAGTTTGCTCCAAATGGCATGCCATCTTTCGTTCCGATTGGTAAGGTGATTGATGGTAATCCAGCGAAGTTAGCAATAACCAAATGGTTATCAGCAATTAAATACTCGTTTGATAAGCGATCACTCTTCTCTCCAACTTTTGGAGCAATGCTTGGAGCAGCAGGACAATATATAAAGTCATATTCCTTAAGAATGTCGTTAACAGCATTTACAATAACGCGTCTATTCTTTTGGGCTCTTAAGAAAAGGTCTTTTTGATTCTCTTTCATTAGAGCAAAATTACCAATAATGAAACGACGCTTAATCAATTCTCCGAATCCGTTTGTTCGAGCTTGAGTAACAACATCTTCGAATGTTTGTCCATTATAATAAGGACCGAATTTAATGCCATCCATGTTGGCGTTGTTTGATGTTGCTTCGGCACATGAAATAACAAAATAAGTTGGGAATAAAGAAGATAAAATTTTCTCGTCAATTTCCACGAAATCCACGGTAAAACCGGCATTTATTAACATCTCAACTGTTTCATTAAATTTATCTAAAACAACTTTATCAGAAATGGAATCAACAATTCCTTTGATCACAGCGATTTTTGCTTTTGGATTAACTTTTTCAATATCCTTGGCATATTCATCAACCGGTTTAACGCTGGAGGTAAAATCACGATCATCATGACCAGCAAGAACATCTAAAACATAAGCAGAATCTTTGACGTTTCTAGAGAAAATACCAACAGTATCTAAAGATGGAGCAAATGGGAATAATCCGTATCGAGAAATACGAGACCAAGTCGGTTTAAAACCAACAAGTCCTGCATATGAAGCTGGCTTTCTAGTAGAGTCTCCTGTATCTGAACCAAGCGCAAATGGGACGAATCCATCGGCGGTAACAGCGGCCGATCCACAAGATGAACCACCAACTAATCGTTCGTGTTTACGATCATATGGATTAAATGTCATACCAAGGTGTCCACTTGTTCCTGTACCACCCATGGCAAGTTCATCTAATGTTGTTTTACCAATGGCAACAGCCTTTGCTGCTCTTAACTTTTCAACGACTGTAGCATCAAAAACAGGAACGTATCCCTTAAGGATATTACTACTTCCTGTTGTTGGAACGTCTTTAGTCGAAAAGTTATCTTTGATCACAAATGGAATTCCCCAGAGAGGATTGTTTTCTTCTGGTTCGGTTAAAGAAGCAGCAAAATCTAGAGCTTCCTTTTCCATAATGTATTCAAATGCGTTATTGGAATCCTTTTTAGCTAAAGCTAAAACTTCTTGAGCAAGTTCAAGAGGCGTTACCTTCTTTGCCACTAATAAAGCGTGCAACTCATCAATTGATAAACCACGATAGTTCATTATTGCACCACCTTTGGTAGTTTGATTTGACCACCAATTTTGTTATTAGCGTTACGAATCGCTTCTTCTCGTGGAAGAGGTTCTTCAGGGACATCTTCTCTCATTGTTGATGTCGAAACGTCAAACGGAAAAACCATTTGTTCCGCCTTGTCTAATTCTTTGTTCTCGCCAATTATCTTCATTTGAGCAACAACAATGTCAAATTCTGACATTAATGTTTGATATTGTTCTTCTGACATATCGAAGAGTAATCCGCGAGCTGCTTGTTTAAGGATTTCAATATTGTATTCTTTCATAATGCTTAAAATACTACTCCATTTGAAGTAATTCTTCAAACTCTTCCTCATTTAATGTTTTGACGCCAAGTTCGCGTGCTTTATCTAGTTTGGATCCAGCTTCAACGCCATACACTACGTAGTCGGTCTTCTTAGAAACAGAACCAGCAACTTTAGCGCCAATGTTTTCTAAAAGCTCGGTTGCTTCTTTTCTTCCATATTTAGAAAGTGTTCCAGTAAGAACGACGGTTTTACCAAAGAACGGCGAATTTTCATTTGTTAAATTTTGACCTAAATAGTTAAAATTAAGGCCGTTTTGACGGAGATTTTCAATCAAAACACGGTTTTCTTCATTGTGGAAATATTCATAAATTGACTTTGCTGAAACAGGCCCTAAATCAGGAACATTTAACAGTTCTTCTTCGGTTAACTCAAAGAATCGATCTAATGTTCCAAACCGTTTTGCTAGAACCTTAGCTGTCTTTTCGCCAACCTCTTTAATTCCTAAACCGAACAACAATCTTTCCAAAGAATTTTCTTTTGACTTTTCAATTGCTTCCAAGAGATTGTCGGTGGATTTCTTTTGCCAACCCTCTCGGTTTAATATTTCTTCTCTAAATTCTTTTAGACGATAAATGGAATCAATCGTTGAAATAAAACCTTCATTGAAGAATTCTTCGCAAACTTTTTCACCTAGGTTTTCAATATCCATTGCGTTACGAGATGCAAAGTGAATTAAACCTTCAATTTTCTTAGCTGGACATGTTGGATTAACACAGAAATGCATTGCATCTTTTCTAATTAGAGGTGCACCACAAACAGGGCAAGTATCAATCATTACAAAAGGTCTTTCTGAACCATTACGTTTCTCTGGTAATGGACGAACCACTTCTGGGATAACATCACCGGCTTTTCTTAAAACAATGTAGTCGCCGATTCTTAAATCTTTTTCTCGAACAAAATCTTCGTTATGGAGAGTTGCTCTTTGAACAACTGATCCAGCAACACGAGTTGGAGCAATTACCGCGTTTGGAGTAATCTTTCCTGTTCTTCCAACAGTGAAGATTATATCTTCTAGCTTTGTAACAACTTCCTCCGGTGGGAATTTATAGGCAATTGCCCATTTAGGTGTTTTTGCTGTATAACCAAGTACATCATATTTGGTAATATCATTAACTTTAATGACGATGCCATCGATATCGTATGCAAGACTTGGTCTCTTTTCGGTATATTCAGCAATATAAGCAATTACTTCATCAATTCCCTTACAAATACGGCGTTCTTTATTGGTTCTAAAACCGATTGTCTCGATATAATTGAGAGCATCACTATGTTTTTTAAAACCGAGTTCATCCGCGTTTACTAAGTAATACCAGAAAGCTTCAAGTTTTCTTGATGCAGCAATCGATGAATCAAGTTGACGAATTGATCCGGCAGCAGCGTTTCTAGCATTAGCTAAAAGGACCTCATGATTAGCCTCTCTTTGGGCATTGAGTTCGTTTAAAGTTTTCTTTGACATATAAACTTCACCGCGGACTTCAAATGGTTTATCTTGAACAACCTGTGTTGGAATTGACTTAATGGTTAAAACGTTATTTGTAACATCTTCACCTGTCGTTCCATCGCCACGTGTTGCAGCATAATTCAAATGACCATCAACGTAATCTAGCGACATTGCTAAACCATCGATTTTCATTTCACACATATATTCAACTTTATCTCCACCAATCACATCTCTGACTTTACGATCAAAATCTCTTAAATCGTCTTCATTGAATGCGTTGGCAAGTGAAAGCATCATTCGTTTGTGTTGAATCTTTTTAAATTCAGAAAGAACTTTTCCGCCAACTCTTTGTGTTGGTGAAAATGGTGTGACCAATTCAGGGTGTTCCTTTTCAATCATAATTAGTTCGTTCATTAAACGATCATACTCACTATCTGGAACACTTGGATTGTCTAAAACATAGTACTCATAGTTATATTGCTCAAGAAGTTTGGTTATTTCCTGAGCTCTCTCTTTTGGACTCATGCTTCAATTCCTCCTCTTTCTCGGTGTATTTTTGGATGGCTTCCTAAAATTGATTTACGGCCATGCTTTTCAAAATCAACTTGGATAATTGTGTCATCAATAATTGCAGTAACAACACCTCGACCAAAAACGTCGTGTATTGCAATATCTCCAACTTTCCAATCAACTATTCCGTTGTCGACAACAACAGGCTCTTGAATATAATCTTCATCAGATTTACTTTCATCAGCAAAAAAGTCGAAATATTTTGGTTTTGCTGGTGGTTTTTGATAGAAATCTTTCTTAACAAAGGTTAAACCAGCTTCATTAAAGAAGCGTGATCTAATCGATTTGGAAGATAAGACATAACTATAACCAGAATTACATGTAACGAACAGCTTGTCTTTTGCTCTAGTAAAAGCGACATAGCATAATCGTCTTTCTTCTTCCTCGCCATCTCGGCCTTCCTCATCCATAGCTTTAAGAGACGGGAAAATCCCTTCATTAAGACTGACAACGAAAACATATTTAAATTCGAGACCTTTAGCAACGTGAATAGTCATCAAATTAACTTTATCTGCTTCCTTCATTTCATCTTGTGATGTTTGAAGTGTTGCGTTTTCTAGATAATCCTCAAACGTTGATTCTGGGTATTTCTTTAAATAATCAACGATATCACTTAATAATGTTTTGACGTTTTCTAGACGCCCTTCTCCCTCATCGTCACTTTGGAGATATTCAAAATAACCGATGTGAATGAGAAAATCTTCCAAGATCTTCGGATAGGCTTCAAGGTTTTCATCGAGGCGTTTTCTGGTAGCAATCATCTCATTAATAACCATATTAAGAGCCATCACGTTCTTTGGTTTTAATTCAGTGACATGCTTATCAATTTCTTGAATATATTCAAAATAGGATAAATTTAATTGACCCTTTTCAAACTTTAATATGTCCATTGCAACATCACCAATGCCTCTACGAGGAACATTAATGATTCTTTCAAAGCTGATATCGTCTTTTTTGTTATAAATTAATCTGAAGTACGCTAATGCATCCTTAATTTCTTTTCTTTGGAAGAATTTGAGGCCGCCGTAAATCTGATAAGGAATTCTGCGTCTCATTAATTCTTTTTCAAATGGCAAAGTTAGATAGTTTGCACGATACAAAATTGCTACATCGGAATATTTGGCATTTTCTGCTCGAACAATGTTTTCAATCTTGTCACAAACATACTTGGCTTCACTATTTGCGTCAAAGCAATCTTCAACCGTCACTGCATTTGTACTATCACGTTCTGTAAATAAATCTTTAGGGACCCTCTTCTTATTGTGGGATATTAGTTTATTCGCCGAATCAAGAATTGGCTTTGTTGAACGATAATTTTGATTCAAGATAATCGTTTCTGCCCCAGGAAATGTTCTTGTGAAATCTAACATGATTTGTTGATTAGCGCCACGCCATGTGTAGATTGTTTGATCTGGATCACCAACAACATAGAGGTTTGTTTTCGTATTCATTAAAAGCTTAATGAGCTTAAATTGAATATCGTTCGTGTCCTGAAATTCATCGACAAGAATATTCGTAATTCTCTTTTGCCATTTTTCACGAATTTGCGGGTAATTCTCAAGTATTTGTATGGTTTTCAACAATAAATCGTCGAAGTCTAAAGATAACATTTGATCTTTTCTTAATTCATATTCGTGGAAGAATTCTAAGGCCTTTTTTTCACGTAATACTGCAAACTCATCAAGCACAACATCATCAGCGTAACGACCGTTACATTTGTGATAACTTATAAATCCAGCTGCATATTTAACTATTTCATCATTTTTCTTGAAGCCTTTATCAACGGCAATATTTTTAATTAAAGCCATTTGATCTTCTTCATCCATGATTGTGAAGTTGTTAGGAAAATTAATTACATCAATCTCTTTTCTTAAAAATCTGGCGCACCAGCTATGAAATGTTGAGACTGATAATCCGCCACCCAAACCATGTAAAAGTGAAAGAGCACGCACTTTCATCTCTTCGGCAACCTTATTAGTAAAGGCAATTGCAACAATTGATGATGGCATGACATTCATTTTTTCAATGAGATAAGAAATTCGGTATGTTAAAACTCTGGTCTTACCACTTCCGGCACCAGCAACGATTCTTACATATTGAGAATTAGTTGAAACAGCAGCTAATTGTTTATCATTTAATAACGTTGCATAATCCATAATACTTTAACATCCTATTACTTTGTAATATTTTATCAAAAGTATGCGCATTTATAAAGTATTATTTTGTGTTTAAAAATGATAAAACCTCGTTTTCTCCGCTTACTGATTTCACGATTGCCCAATTTTTAATTTCAATAATAGTTGGATATCCAGGAATACAAAAATCAATCTCTCCAAAATTGCCTTTAGGAGTAACTGAACAGGTCACATGTTCTCTTGATGCTTCACAAGCAAAATAAATTTTTCTTTTTAAGAGATTGGGAATCACAAGGTCTTTAATTCTTTGACAATGACCGCATGTTCTTGAGAAAAAATAGACATAGTAATGTGCCAAACCAATATTAGGAACATCGTCCCAGAAAATTAGTTTTTCTCCCAAATCTTCATACTCATAGCTAATTAAACCATAGGTTTCAGTAGAAAAATTGCTTGTGTTAGATGAATCTTGCGACTCCTTTTTGTCAACACAACCATTGAGAAGTAGAATCGGTAAAAATGTAAGTATAAAAATTTTCCTCATACTAACTTAATTCGTTTTTTTCGCGAAAATTTGCACAAATATGTAAAATATTTTTATGAAGTTTTTATCTCAGAGGAAATCTGCAGCCCAAATTATTGCTTTAATGGCGATGATGTCTGCTATAAACATTATTGTTTCTGTAATTGCTGCGTTTTCAGTCATTGCTTCTGTTTTATTAATCATTATTCTCCCACTCACATCGACAATCGTTGTTTTAGCTTGCCCAGAGAAGTATTTTCCTATTTATGCTTTTGCAACAATCGGATTATCAGTAGTCGCCACAATTTGGAATCTCGATGTCACTCTCTTTTATGTTGTTCCTTCTATAGTTAGTGGTTTTGTATTTGGTTTCTGTATTAAAAGATCAATTTATTTTGGGTGGTCTATTGTCATTTCTGCACTTTTACAAATGGGTATTTCGTTTGCAATCATTCCGCTTATAAATGTGTTATTCGAAATTGATTTTATCCATGATTTGCTGGTAATTTTTAAAATTTATGACACAATTCCTGGAGAAATTTTTATTTGTTGTGCCTTTTATGTAATTGCTTTAATTCAAACGTTTTTATCCTATTTTGTTGTTAAGAACGAAATTGAAAAATTAAAGCCCATGAAAACTGAATCTAGCGGAATAAAATATTTTTCATTCGCTGGTATCTGCTCTTGCATTGTTCTTATACCGATTTCCTTTGTTTCAATCGGTGCTGCTTACACATTGGAATTGGTTGGCATAACTATAGCAGGCTTCACAATCTATGAATTCTTTAAAACTCGTTCAAACAGGAGACTCATTATCTCTGCTGCAACGTTACTGATCAATATTTTCGTTGTTGCAATCTTCTACAATATGATTCCTGCTTATTATGGCCTTCTTGTGTTCGCACTCACTCCGCTGATTATAAACTTATTGTGTTTTTGCTATTTCTTATTGAAGAAACAGCACGATGTTATAAAATAAAATCATGTTTGGCTTTCTAAAAGTCTTTGGTAGAGGTGTTTTATATACCGTTTTGCTCCCTTTTATTGTTTTAATTTGGGTTCTTTTCACTGTATATAACATCTTTCTTTTTATCGTGATGTTTTTCATCTCCGTCATTAAGTGGCTCAAAGGTGGTTCTCCATTTGCGGACACAAAAGAAGATGTTCAAGCGAAAAAATTGCTTTTAGAGCGCCAAAACCAAGCTGCTACAACAGAACAAACTGAACAAAATAAGGATGCGTTAATCGCCGCACTTGCTTCTGCTGTAATTCAATCAACAAATCAACAGAATCAAAGTACAGAACAAGCTCAAAATGTTCAGACTTATGATGCTTATCCTGCTCAAGAAATTGAAAGCAGTGAACCAAACCAAATTGAACACTTTGAAAATAACGAAGGGGAAGAGAATCAATGATTTTATATATCGCAAAGCTTTCTGAAGATTCTAAACGATTAATCATCGCACTTCTTTTCGTTCTTATCGTTCTTTTTGTGATTGTTGGTTGTATCGGCACAATCATCAAAAAAGTCATGAAGCGACAAGCACAAGGTGCTGATGACATGATGTATGACGTTGTGCGCGCAGGTATTTTTAATAGAAAGAAAGATTTAATCAAATTTGGTATTAAAAAGAACCATTTGGTGTTCTTTAAACAAGCGTGGAGACCGTTTATTGTGATGGTCGCAGCATCATTAATAATGATTATCTATTGCATCGCAATGGGTAATTGGAAAGTAAATATTTTTGACTATCAAACCGAAGGTATTGGAACTTTGTTCCACATCTTTGATTGGGCTAACGTTCCAAAGACAAAAATATTTGGTATCGAAGTTATGTCTGATTGGCCGCCACTACTTTCATCACCACATTGGTCATGGACAGCTTGGGGATCTTATATCTTTGTTCCAGCAATGCTTGTTGGATTAATTTGGTTCATGATTTGTGTTCAAGCGTATATCGCACGTACATTTAGAATTTTTGGAATAGCAAAAAAGGTGTTCAGCCGTTCAATTGACGACCTCCCACCTCAAGAAAAACCTATTGAACCAATTCAATAATTACTTTGTAATTAAACAAACAATTTCTACAATTAATATTGTTACTAAAACTAAAACCAAACCCAAAACAATGCCGAAAATTCTATTTCGGCTTTTTTGTTTCTTTTGTTCAGCGAGTTCTTCGTCGCTATAAGAGATTTGTGGTAATGGTGTGTTTTCCATAATTAATATTTAATTGGGTCACTTGTTCTTGGGAATGGTTGAACATCACGGATGTTGCTCATTCCTGTAACATACATAATTAAACGGTCGAATCCAATGCCAAATCCGGCGTGAGGACATCCGCCATATTTACGAGTGTCTAAATACCATTCAAGACCTTCTTCACAATGGCATTCTTCCATACGTTTTTTCAGGAGATCATATCGTTCTTCACGTTGAGAGCCACCAACGAGCTCACCAACATAAGGCACTAATAAGTCACATGCTGCAACTGTTTTGCCATCGTCGTTTTGTCTCATATAGAAGGCTTTCATTTCCTTTGGATAGTTGATTAAGAAGACAGGACCTTTTACTACTTGCTCAGTAATATAACGTTCGTGTTCAGATTGTAAATCCATACCCCAGAAAATCTTGTTATTTTCAAATTTATGGCCGTTTTGCTGGGCTTTTTTAAGATGTTCAAGGGCTTCAGTATACGTCATTCTCTTAAATTCAGAATGTAAAACATGATGGAGTCTTTCTTTCAAAGTTTTGTCGATAAAATTATTGAAGAATTCCATTTCATCAGGACATTCATGAAGCGCGACATCAATGCAGTGTTTTAAACATGCTTCAATACAATCCATATCATCATCTAAATCGGCAAAGGCCATTTCTGGTTCAATCATCCAGAATTCAGATGCGTGACGTGTTGTATTTGAGTGTTCAGCACGGAATGTAGGACCAAATGTGTAAACATCTCTAAAGGCCATTGCAAATGGTTCGACATGTAATTGTCCTGAAACAGTTAAAGCAACTTCTTTAGAGAAGAAATCTGTTTTTGGGTTTTTATCATCTGTAATAACACCAAATGTATTACCAGCGCCTTCGGCGTCATTTCCAGTAATGATTGGTGTATGAATGTATAAAAATCCCTCGTTTTGGAAGAATTCGTGAATAGCCATAGCCATCGCGTTTCTCATACGAAAGACAGCATTAAATGTGTTAGCGCGTGGTCTTAAGTGAGCAATTTCACGAAGGAATTCCATTGAGTGTTGTTTCTTTTGTAATGGGTAATCAGGATCGACAGTTCCGATAACTTCAAATTCATGAACATGGACTTCAAATGGTTGTTTTCCTTCAGGAGTAAGAACAAATTCGCCCTTAATTCCTAAGGCTGCACCAGTATTTACGTGACTTAAAGACTTATAGTCTTCAACCACTTTATCTTCATATACTAATTGAACATTTTTAAAGCATGTCCCATCGTTTAAAGCGATGAAACCAATTGATCCATTATCACGGTTCGTACGAACCCAACCTTCAATAAAAACACCTTTTAAAGATGCTAAAATTTTCTTATATTCTTCGTCTTCAGAATGAACGAGAGCATATAAATCACTTACTACAACGCTTTGGTATTCCATAATCTTCCTCCGGATATAACTTTTACATTATAACAACAGTTTAATAAACTGCGATTAAAATGTTTTATATTTATCTATTCGCCAGTTCGGGTCGCATGATACAGAAATTGGAGCAATGACACCCATTTTGAACAAATGTTCACCTAGACGAGCAATCATTGCTGCATTGTCTGTTGTGCACCATATTGGCGGAACAATTAAATCAATATCAGTATTATCGAGGCGTTCATGCATCTTCTCTCTTAAATAAGAGTTTGCCGAAACACCGCCCGCTAATACAACTTGTTTTATATCGTATCGTTTTAGTGCTCTTTCCAATCGATCCATAATCATTCCGACAGCAACATCTTGGAAAGATTTACATAAATCAGGAATGCGAATCTCATGACCACGAGCTTTTTCGTTATTTACCAAATTAATAACTGCAGTTTTTAAACCAGAATATGAAAAATCTAATGAATCATCATGAAGTGGGAACGGAAGGTCATACGTATGTTTGCCTTCTTTGGAAAGTTTATCGATTGGAATACCGCCAGGATAAGGTAACCCGACAGTCCTAGCAACCTTATCAAAGCATTCTCCAATTGCATCATCTTTTGTTTCTCCAATGATTTCAAAATTCATCGGTTCTTTCATATAAACAAATTCAGTATTTCCACCACTTACAACAATTGAAAGAAGCGGGAATTGCAGTGGTTTTACAAATTCATTGGCATAAATGTGTCCGGCTAAATGATGAACCGGAATAAGTGGTTTTCGATAGAGAATTGCAAGGGTTTTCGCAACTTGCATACCAACATGAAGGGCGCCAATTAATCCCGGCCCACGTGTAAATGCAAAAGCATCAATATCTTCGAGTTTTACATTCGCGTTTCTGAGAGCTTCATCTAAAACAAAAAGAACATTTTCGCAATGTAGACGAGATGCTAGTTCTGGCATAACACCACCAAACTGTTGATGCATCTTGATTTGTGTCGCAACAACGTTGCTTAAAAGTTCTCCATCACGAACGATCGCAATAGAGGTTTCATCACAACTGGACTCTAAACCTAAGATTAACGACATAACATAAGCCTCTTCACCATATAAATGGCATCTTCGCCATCTGGATAATAATGTGGTTTCTTAACAACAACTTCATATCCATGTTTTTTATATAAATTGATTGCCGGAACATTAGAAGCACGAACCTCTAAAGTTACATTTTCAACAATTTGATCACCTTCAGAAGGAAAACATTTTTCCATTTCGTTTAATAAAAGTGTTCCTAATCCTTGATGACGAAATTCTTTTGTTACAGCAATTTGAGAAATCGTTGCTGAATTAAAAGTAATCATAAAATCATTAAAGCCAACAATTCTTCCACTACATTCGACAACCAAAAACTTATTAACTGGATTGCCCTCTAATTCATATTCAAGATCAGAAAACTTCCAAGGGTTAATAAAACACTCCTTTTCAATTTCATAAACCTGTTCAAGATCAGCTTTTTCTAGGAAACGTACTTTATAATCCATTACAAAAGCTCCTTAAGATAAACAGGATTAACAACAAAAGGATTTTCTTTTAAATTCTCTTCTTTTAATCCTTTAGCCAGGTTTTCAATCGTGTCATATTTTCCAGATTCGCGATCAAGATGACTAAGTTCACCGTTAACCACAAAGTCTGGATGCTCAGAAATATATTTTTCTAAATCTTCGTTCGTCATAACACAGTCGTTTAGTAAGCATTTATCATTTTGATAAACACCAACATATGAGCGACCGCTTCTTGCATTAAATACACAAATGGTTGGTTTTGTATCATCTCTTAAAAGTGATAGCGAGGAAACTGCGTACACCTTTGTATGCAAAGCATAAGCAAGTGTTTTTCCAATTGTAACGGCGATTCTGACACCTGTGTAAGAACCAGGCCCGATGCCAATTACAACAGCATTAATATCTTTATTTTCAACGTTGTTTCTTTTAAGAATTGTTTGCAATTCACTAGTCATCATTTCTGATTGACGTTGCCATGCTTCATAAAAAATTTTATCAATGACTTTGCCATCTTTGGCTAAACCAACGGACAAATATTTGCTTGAACTATCTAACAAAACCTCAAACATTATTTGCCCTCCAAAGAATCAAAAACTTCTCTATACATTTCACTATCACTACTTAATTCAAATTCACGTTCATTATCACTTATGCGTGTAATTTTAATTGTTATTGTTTTTCTCGGAAGAATCTTCTCAATAAAGTTTGGCCATTCCACAAAGGAGATACCTTCGCCTTCTAGAAATTCTTCTAATCCAATATCGATGTTTTGATCTTCTAAACGATATGCATCAATATGGAATACATTTGGTTGAACTTCAAAATAGCATTTCAAAATATTAAATGTTGGAGACACAACATGGTCTTGGTAACCGAGTTCTTTCAAAGCACCACCAACAAAAGTTGTTTTGCCAGCACCTAGATCGCCGGTTAATAAAACGACACTACTTGGTTTTAATAGTCGAACAATTTTTGCGGCAAGAGCTTGCGTTTCTCCTTTTGATTTTGAAATTACTTTGTATTTCAACATAAAAAACCCCGATACATTATAGCAAAGTTAGGAAAATATATTTATAATTATTTTCATGATAAAAGAAACAACTGTTGCAATTGTTGGCGCAGGTCCAGCCGGTTTATATTTCGCAAATCTTTGTGAAAAATCAAAAATCGACTACCTTTTAATTGATGCTTCAAATGAAGTGGGCGGCCAAATAACACATCTTTATCCAGAAAAAGAAATTGTTGATATTCCTGGAATTAAATCCATTATTTCTAAAGATTATATTTCTAAGCTCATCAATGGTGTTGACGAATCAAAAATTTACTTAAATACAAAAGTCGAGAAAATTGAAAATAATACCATTTTTGCCGGTGATTTTACTGCAAAAGCTAAATATATTATTCTTGCTGTTGGTCTTGGTTTTTCGTCTCCTAGACCACTTGGAGTTGAACACGAAAATGAATGTTCAAATATCCTTTATCATTTGAAAAAATTTGATTTCCTAAAAGATAAAAAAGTCGCAATATTTGGTGGAGGCGATTCCGCATTAGATTGGTCGAAAGAGATTTCGAAAATATCTAATAACGTTCATCTTATCCACCGACGAACAGAATTCCGTGGTAACCCAGAAACAATCAAGGATTGTAAAAACCTTTCTATTCACCTTCCATATGTTCCATATTCTATTGAATATAAAAACGGAAAAGCTACTTCTGTAACGATTAAAGAAGTACTTCCTGAAGGCGAACCTGAACATCTTGAAAAAATCGATGTTGATTACATCTTAGTTAACTATGGAAATGTTGCCGCAAACTGCGACTTTGGTTTTGAGAAACAAGGTCTATTTGTTAAGGTCGATGAAAATTGCCGAGTTAAGGACAATATCTTCGCAGTAGGCGACATCTGTGACTACGACAACAAAAAAAGACGCATCGCGCCTTCTATTGCTGAATGCGATAAGGTTTTCAAGCTTATTCAATCTTAAAATCCTTAGCAAATCTCGAATAATATTCACGAATCTCCTCATCATTAAATGGAGATTCTTTCTTTTCTATCTTCTTATAAACTTCATCAACCGAATGGGAAAGGATATCCATAATATCTTGTGAATAACCTTGTTCCTCAGCATGTTTTTTATATTCCGAAACATCAAGAAGCTTTGTTGATCCATCGATGAATTTCTTAATATCTAAATCGTAATCAATGTATTTAATATAACCTTTGTCATAAATTGCTGGTGAAGCAATATTTACATAATAAGAAATACCTTCTTCTTTAAACATGGCGATCACATTAAACCAGTGTTTCTTTGAAAGAATAAACATAGCAGGTTCTTTTGTGTGCCATTTACGACCATCAGCCTCAATGACTGATGCACGAATCGAAGCGAGCACAAAATAATCATCGTTATCTTCCACCACATAGCTATGTGACCATTGACGATGTAATTCTTGATTGTGCTTATAGGCCTGGATAATGACCCACTTCTTTTCTAATGACATTAATCAAGTTCCTTTGCTAACTGGCAGGCTTTTAATACATCCTTTTTATAGCCTTTAACTGGTTCCTGGTTAAATGGTCGATCTAATGGAATAACCATTAAAGGATCATCATAACCAAGAGCAATATAGGTTGTTCCTGGTTGAATGGAAATAGCAATATCAACAAGCTCTTTGTTTGGCTTCATTGAATTAACAATTTTCATCACTTTTGTGTTAAGTGTTTTTTCCCATTTTGGGTCATTGGAATAAATCGCCATTTTAGCATCGTCTTTAACAACATTGACTTCTTCTAAATTGGTTGGAGGAAGTGAACGTTGGTCACCTTTTATATAAATATAAATAGGATCTTTTCCTTCATATTTGTTTCCGGTGACAAGATATTTTCCAACGAAAATTGGCGCGACACGTTTATCTGTTTTAACAGAACCGGCACAGTCACAAACCAAAACTGGTTTTTGTTCATATTCAAATGTTGTTGCACCACGACTACGAACTTCTAAAACATCTTTATAAAGATTGCTATCTAAAAAGAGGTGATCCTCAATTTTTCCCGGATTTTCAAAGACAACTTTATCGAAACTTTTGGACCCAAAAACATACTTGTTCATGTTTCCGTAGAAAATGGAGAAGTAATTTCTCATTTTTTGAGTCATTTTCTTTCGAGTAAGGAAGGAAAATCCTAAGACACATCCAAGAAGGACAACGGCAATAGAAATCATGACAGGAAGTTGCCATGCGGCACCTTGTCCGACATTTGGAATAATGATAAATGTTCCAACCATTAGGAACATCACAATGAAAAATATAATTGATTTTAGTCTGTTTCCACTACGATATTCACCAAGAAATTTGACTCGTTCATCTTCGATGGCTTGCAATTCTTCGCTATCGTAGACTGGCTTAACTGGTTCAGTTGGAGTTTCTGGAACAGGAGTTTCCTCTTTAATTTCTTCGGTTTTTGGTTGTTCTTCAAGAGAAGAAGTTTCTTCAGTTTTCACTTCTTCTTTCGCGACTGTTTCTTTTTTCATATGATCACCTATTTAATCTTAAATAAATTGTATATGATTCAATACGATTATAGTAGAAAATTATTTTTCTATCGGGAAACGTTTGTTAACCATAATCATTGGGCCATAAATTGCTGCTAAGGCAACAATTGCAACAGCCCCAGAAATAAAGACATATAAAACGTTATACGCCATAGCGGCTTTAATATCGTATCCATAAATGATCATTGATGATGTGCATCCACCAACAAAACGTAAAACTGTGGAGAGAATTCCACCTATAACAATAAAAAGAATACCTTTAAAGTTATATCCGTTTTGATCTTTTCCAAAAATAAGTGGTTGGAAAAATCCCAAAATACAAACAGATCCCATACCCAATAAATAATCGAATGGGAATGTTGCGATTCCATAACCATCAGTTAAACAACTGATTAATCCATATGTAATTCCAGCTCCGATAAAGCCTTTAAGTGGTCCTTTTCTTAAAGCCAAAATCATTAGTGGGAGCATTTGGAAATTAACAGATCCACCACTTTCACCAAGTTGAACAATCTTAACAAAGTTAAGAACTAACGCCATAGCGATCAAAACACCGATTTCAGTGATATCAACTGCAGTAATTGAAACGCGGTTCGCAGCAATTGATAAAGCTGCTAATCCAGCAATGAAAAATGCCACAATTGGTAAGGCATAACAAAAGAAAATATCGTGTGGTTCATAACCGAGTTCATAACCGCTTGAAACATATAAATCATTTGCCGCAATATCACGAACAACGATTGCGTTGATGGCGCTTAATAAAAAGAGCAGTACTGCCGCAACATAAAAGTTCTTGTTCTTGCTACCTAAAAAGATTGAACCACAAGCAACAAGCGGGAAAATAAGGTACGTAATAATAAAGAACCACGTTGTTGGTCCACTAAAGGATCCACCAAATAAAATATCTCCAAGAGTAAATGATGGATAGGTTTTTACTCCGTCAATTTTGACTTTAACATCAAAGAATGTTCCTATAAAGGAAAGACCAAGAAAAAGCAAAACAAAGCCAAGAATACATAATGGCATAAATTTAATCATCTTTTCTCTTAGTGGAGAGTATTGTTTCTCTGTTTCTTCCATAAAAAAATCCGCCTTTCTCTTGCGGATAATAAACAAAAAGTTCACCTCCGCTAGCATTACCTAGATCAGGTATGGTCAATTCCGAAGAAGGAATAATCTCAGCCGAGTTCGCTCAGCACCCGTTAATATTTTATGATTAGATGTTCGACCATTCAATCTTTTTAGATTTATGATCGATTAAAAATTGGTTTGCTCTAGAAAACTGATGTTCGTTAAACCATCCTCCATGATTGGCTCCTAGAGGCGATGGATGCGAAGATTTTAAAACCAAATGTTGAGGATTTGACAGGAATTTTTCATATTTTTTAGCAAAATTACCCCACAACATAAACACAATCGGTTGTTCGAGGGAATTCAAAAACTTAACAACATCAAGCATCAATAAATCGTACTCTTTTCTGTGGTGCGAAAGAGCTTGTCCAGCAATAACAGTAAGATAGGCATTGATTAAAAGAACGCCCTGTTTTGCAAGGTAAGTCAAATCACCATTTTTAAAATCTACTCCGCAGCCAATGTCGTTATGAATCTCTTTAAAAATATTAACTAGGCTCGGAGGAGTTTTAACATCTTTTGGGACAGAAAAAGCTAAACCTTGGGCTTGTCCAGGTTCATGATAAGGATCTTGACCAATAATAACGACTTTAACATCTTCTACTGGTGTTAAATCAAACGCCCGAAAGAGGTTTTCTCTCTTAGGGAAAATTGTTTTTGTTCGATATTCCTCGTCAAGAAAAGACATTAAACTTTTGTAATAATCTTTCTTTTCTAATTCTTGAAAAAAATCAG
Source organism: Bacilli bacterium (assembly GCA_017447725.1). Taxonomy (GTDB): domain Bacteria; phylum Bacillota_I; class Bacilli_A; order RFN20; family CAG-826; genus Fiminaster. The sequence goes on along the minus strand of JAFSMX010000038.1, from coordinate 2,471 downwards.
ACCAAGTTTTCATTGATTAAATTATAATTTTCTAAACATTGATAAACAATGTATAATTGTTTCAAATGAAAAAGGTATTGATTGTTTTTAATCATCCAGCACCTTATAAAGTTCGTTTATTTAACGAATTGTCTAAAAATATGGATTTATCCATAATTTTTGAACGTTCAGGAAACAAAGACCGTCAAAAAGCCTTTTATTCTGAAAACAAATTTGCTTTTAATCAAATCAAAATTCATGGTTTAAAACTTGGAAACGAGAACTTTATTTCGTCTGGTGTAAAAAATCATATTAAAAAGAATCAATACGATCTTATTGTAATGAATGGATATTCTCAGTTTGCTGAAATGAGGGCTATTCGTTACATGCAAAAGAGAAACATTCCGTATGCCTTATTTATTAACGGCGGAATCATCAACCACAAAGAGTCTAACTGGAAAAAGAATCTAAAAACTTCTTACATTTCAAAAGCTAAATTCTATCTTTCTCCAGATAAAGAATCGAACAAATATCTTTCATATTACGGAGCCGATGAATCAAAGATTTTTAATTACCCTTACTCGACCGTTTATGAAAAGGAAATTATTTCCAAACCTTTATCTGAAAAAGAGATTTCATCACTTAGAAAAGAGTTTAACCTTGAAGGAAACAAAATTTATGTTTCTGCTGGTCAACTAATCAAACGTAAAAACTATCAGGTATTAATCGAGAATTGGAAAGACATGCCAAATGACCACCATTTGTATATTTACGGTGATGGAAAAGAACATGATCTCTATTCAAAAATTATTGAAGATTTGCATCTAAATAACGTACATTTGCATAGGTTTTTGCCAAAAGAAGAACTTTTTAAAATCTTCTCAATTTCCGATTATTTTATCTTCCCAAGTAACGAAGATATTTATGGGCATGTTATCAATGAGGCATTGTCTCAAGGACTTCCTGTTATCTCAAATCTTAATGTTAATTCAGCTAAAAAGTTGTTAACTAAATCAACGGGTGTTTTAACTAACGACTTCAGTGCCAAAAACATTTTGAGTGTTTCAGCTCAAATTGATAAAGATTGTGATTTTAATGAATGTATTAAAGTTGCTAAAGAAAACACTATTGAAAAAATGTCCGATTCTATTAGCAAAATACTATTGGAGAACTAAATGAACGTTGTTTTTCTAACCTCATCTACATCTGAACGTGTTTTCCAAGAAATTTGCCGGGAATCACCTGTTTTGCCAAACCCAAGCAACCAAAATTTTTATCATAAAGTTATTAAAGCCGTCTCTTTCTATGAAAATGTCGAAGTAGTCTCACACCGACCTTTTGCAAAAGGAATGGTTCTTCCACCAGTCGAAGATGGTGATGATGATCGTGTTCCTTATCACTACACAAAAATAAAAAATAACATCCTCTATAAAGTCTTTGATGAGAAAAGGGAAATTGTTCATAAAACCATGAAAATTCTCGATTCTTATCTTCATAAAGATTGTATTATTGTGGTTGATGTTTTAAGACGAAATTTATTAAATGCGGCATTGAAAATTAAACGCAAACAAGGCATCCCAGTTATCGGAGTTATTACAGATAATCCACTAAATTTAAGCAATGCAAAAACCCGATTAGCCGAATCAACAATCAAGAAAACAGCAAAGCTAGATGGAATTTTAGCTTTAACTGATGGTCTTTTAAATGTTTATGCCGTTAGTGATAAACCACACTACATCTTTGAAGGAATTGTTGAAGACATCCCTCCATTTAAAAAAGAACCACTAGGTGATTATTTTGCTTTTGCTGGATCTTTATACGAAAGATATGGTGTCAAAACTCTTATCGATGCTTTTAAAGATCATGAATATAAAGAGAACCTTGTTGTTCTTGGTAACGGCCCATTAAAGAACTACATCTCTGATTTAAGCCAACATAACCACCGCATTCTTTATCTTTCCCAACTTAGTAAAAGCAAAACATATGCTATTGAACAACACGCCATTGCTAATATTAATCCAAGACCGCTTAATCCAATAATTGATGCGGAATCAATCCCATCAAAGATGCTTGAATACTTAGCAAGTGGTGTTCCGACAATTTCAACTAAACACCCACGCCTTTATGATTTATTTAAAAATGATGTCTACTGGATTGAAGACTGTTCAATAGAAGGAATAAGAAAAGCTATTTCTGATTTCATGAATGTTTCCAGTAGTGAAAAAAATAAAAAGGCCTTGTCTGCTAAAACAAAGGTCTATTCAATGTATGGTAGTTTAGTTCAAGGAGAGGGGATCTCTCACTTCTTAAATTCTTTTAAAACATCGAAAAGCTGATTAGTTAATTTTTCGGCTGTTAAAAATTCATTGAAATAACGCATATTGTTAGTTCCCATATGCGTTTTTTCTTCTTCTGAAAAACCACACAATTTTTCAAAAATATCGGCAATTTGCTGTGGATTTTCATCAGCAAAAACTGTTCCTTTTGCTTTT
>JAFSMX010000037.1 GCA_017447725.1 Bacilli bacterium | reverse complement strand
GTATCTTCGGCATGCTTAGCAACGGGACTTGTTTCGAAACTATCTAAATTATAAAGCAATTTTTTAATTTATAAATAAACTGATAGTATTTTTCAGCATATTTTTATTTTTTACTTGATTTCTGTTATCTAATTTTCTTTATCTTCTATATTAATTTTATATTTATTAAAATAATTACAATGAAAGCGTTGTATCTATATTCGAATAAAACCGGATTACAAAGTAAATTCAAAAAACATGGAAAGATTATTAAACGTCTTTCGAAATCTTTTGAATTAGATCCACATCAAACAATTTCTGTTGATGACTTATTAGCGTGCTGTCGTGATGCCAAGAAAAATGGATACGATGCAATTATTGTTTGTGGTGGTGATGGAACTTTAAAAGATGCTGTTAACGCTATCGCCCCTTTAAAGAAAGAAGAACGTCCAATCATCGGTTACATTCCTATGGGCACCGTTAATGATTCTGGTAAGTCTTTTGGAGTTAAAGGAAGCATTCGTCAAGCTCTCAAAGTTATCGAAAAACAACAGATTTATGATATTGATATTTGCAGAGCAAATAACGAGTACTGGACATTTGTTGCTGCCATTGGTCAATTCACTGATATTTCTTACATTGTCCCACGTAAACAAAAGAAGATTCTCGGTCGCTTTGCCTACTACAACGTGGCAGTGAAAGAAGTATTTACTAAAAAAAGAATCAACGTTCATATCAAATGTGACCAAGGTGAATATGATTTTGAAACACCATTTTTGATGTGCCTAAACGGAGTCAATGTTGGTGGCTTTAAAGTTAACCCACACAACTCACTTTTTGATGGGAAAATGAACATCTATATTACTCCAACAACCATTTTTAATGGTTTAACCAACTATATCTTCCATCGCAATAAGATAACTGTGATTAATACAAAACATGCCGAAATCACGACATCAGAAACTAGTTCTTGGTGTCTTGATGGTGAGGAAGGAATGAAAGGAAACCTAGTTCTAGACGTTCTTCCAGCTCACATTCGTGTTTTTGGTCAGTTCAAAAACTGTCGATAAATTCAAAATTCCCAGCAAATCTCAATTATTTTTTAAAAATATTCTTTAATTTATTTTTCTATTGTTCTACAATATGGACAACGGGAGGAAAATTATGGAAGTTAAATCAAAAATGAAGATCATCTCTTTTGCGATTGCAGCTGCTTTTTTTGTATTCGCATTGTTGTTCTTCTTCCTTGCTCCAATTTTAGTTAGCGAAGTTGCCGCAGTTTATTCTGGCGCAACAGCCTTACTTGGCGGAGCAAAAACATTATTTTCATTTGCATTTGACAGTGGCAAATACTTGGTATTCTTTATCGTCTTTGCTCTGTTTGTGATGTGCTACATTTGGTGGCTCATCGTCATTATCATCCGCAAGAAATGGAAATCATTCATTTGGTTCGGTGTTAGTTTCGTTTTGCTTTTAGCAAATGCCTTTGCACTTTGCGGATTATTAGTTACCGTTGATGGTAGTCAATCTGTTTTAAAACAAGTCTTTGCCATTGATGGTGCGCTTATTGGAAAAGCCTTTGTTGCTGCTTCCTTAGCATTTTGCTTCTTTGGTGTGATGTTTACCACACTTTGCGGTTACAGCGATATCTTACAATCGCTTGAATCTCGCGCTAATGAAAGAAGTGCTGAAGAAGATGAAATTCGCAAAATGGCTCGCGAAGAAGCTCAAGACGTCTACGATGAAAAACGTAACGCAATTCTTAAGGAGGATATCGATATGTCAGTTTATGATGACAAGCTCAATTTAAAACGTCGTCGTGAGGATAGTAATGATGATTACTATGAAAACCTCATCAACGAATTACCAATTTTTAGAAAACGCCGTGGCGAACAACCAGTTGAAAAGAAGGTTGTTGTCGTTGAACGTGTTGTTGAAAAACCAGCTCCAGCTCCAGTTGCTCCACAACCAAAACCAGAGCCAAAACCAGCTCCAGCTCCAGTTGCACCAGCACCAAAAGCTGAACCATTCGAAAGAATTTCTTTCTCAGAACGTTTAGGCAAAGCCGAAAAAGAATTAAAAGAACACTATAATGAACTTAAGAGCGAAATTCTCTCTTATGGTATTAAGTCCCGTGTTTCCAATAGTGGTGATACTTTCCGTCTCCACACCAAGACTTATGTCAAGATGGTTGTTGCCGGTAAAGCATTAAAACTCTACTTTGCTCTTGATCCAAAAGACTACAAGGATAGCACCTTCCCAATCGGTGATGCTTCTAATAAGGGTCTTTACAAAGAAATTCCACTTGTCTTCAAGGTCAAATCCGAACTTTCAGTTCGTCGTGCAAAACAATTAATTGCTGATGCTGCTGCAAAAGATGGATTAGTCCAAGGCGAAGTCGAAGCTCATAACTGGGCCAAAGAATTAGCCTAAGCTAAATTAATTACAAACAAAAAGGTGAGTTCGTGCTCACCTTTTCTTTTTGTTTAAATTGTAATTTAAGGCCCAATCACTCATAATAGTAAAGTAATGAATAAGTCCCGCTTTAGATTCGTTTATTCGTTAAGCGTACTAACTTGTGCGCTTCCGCTAGCGCTTTCTACTTCCAGCCTCTCCAAAGGAAATGCGGAAGGACTTTTTGATTATTCTGATGGAACTCATCTAGCCATTTTAAAAGCTGGCGATCTTCTTTCTAAAAGCGGGATTGAACTTGATCAATCCGAAGTAAATTATCTAAATGAAACTTCAACTAAATCACTAACTTATTCTGAATCCTTCTTGGAAGATGATGTCAAAACATCTCGTATTGGCGACAAAGAATACGTTTTTGCTCATGAGTCAACCTACCTTGATAGTAATGGAAGAACCTGGACTTGGATTCCTTTAACTGTTGAAGCAGAAACAAATGTTCCGTTTGTGAACTATGACGGACTCTATGTTGCTGAATTTGCTGCTCTTACTGGTCTAGAAAAAGCAAAAGTTAATTACCAACTCGAACTTAATGTCTCTAGTCAAGTTTTTAACTCGTTTATTAATGACTCGTATGAAGCAGCGTTATCTTTAGATAACACATTTGAACAATATCTTGATGATCTTGCTTACTATAACAGAAGACCAACAAGTGAACTTGAATACGATACTCAACTTGCTGAATATAACCAATACTTAGAAAACTACCAATCCTATCTCAACAAGAAAGAAAACTATGAGACTTACCTAGTAAACAAGGCAAAATACGAGGAAGATTTAGCAAAATATAACGAATATCTACAAGCCAAAGCTCAATACGAAATCGATGTTGCTAACTATAAACAAAACCAGGAAGACTGGGCTTATTACCTCGCTAATCACGAACAAAATCTCAAAGAATACGAAGAATTCGGTATTAAATACGAGAACTCTCGTTACCAACTTAGTGCTATGCAGGTTGCTTATGAGCAGGACACTCAACGTAGTTCATCGTTAGCGCAATATTTACTGAGTAACACTGTTGCTTCTGTTATTGCTAGAAAGGATGAATTATCCGTTTTAGGTGTTCCGACCGATCTAGTTGATGCAGCGGATGCGGCGACAGTAAAACTAAGAACCTGTTTTAGAGAATATAACGAACTCACAACTGATGAAGCCCGTTATTCTTACTACTACATCAACTACAACTACATCAAATCAAACACGAATATTTTGCTTCGTTCTTTAGAACGTCTTGCTCGATATGATTCCGTTAAAAACGTTGCTAAAGACCGTGGAAAACTTCCGCAATTTTATACCCTTCTATTCCAACTGATTTATTTTGCTAACGCTGTTTGTGATACTCCGATTTATAACTATGAAGCCTTTAACCCAGTCACGGGAAAAGGCGACATGTCTAAACCAGGAGCACAAATCCTTGATGAAAATTTCCAAATCGAAGGATCAACATATTTAACTTGGTTAAAAGGTTATGACTTTATCGATACTAGCAAGACTGCGACACCATCTTCCGGAATTCTACCAACTAAACAAGTTGTATTAATTCCAGAACCTCCAACATTACCAGTTCCAGTTGAACCAACAATTGTCCAAAAACCAGTTGCTCCAGTGGAGGTGAGTGAACCAACTGCTCCTAAAGAAGTTCTTGAACCAATTCCATATGATCCTAGCGCTGTTCCGCCTGATTACCCTTCTATTTTAGAAGGAGAGATTTATTCTGACTTACTAAATGCTTATCGAAATGATAAAGTTCATGAAAAAGAACCTCTAACTCAATCAATCAAGATTTTTATTGATGGAAGTCGTGAAGTTAATCTTAACCAAGATCAAGTCGTTATCTTTCGAGATTATCAAGATCATCCATCTCACTTTGTCTTCTTTAGTGGAACCGGAGTGAACTATGAATTCGAGGTTCCATTTAAACCAGGAGACGAATACTTCGTCGAATATTTCTTTGATTATTGGTCTGACAATAGTGGAAACCCAGTTGATTTACGAACGATCTCTGAATCAATGAATCTTTATCCTGTTTTTGACACCGGTGATCGTCAACGTTATGAAATCACCTGGGTCTACCCAGATGAAACATTAACCACGAATGTTACTTCTGGATCTCTTCCAAGCGCTCCAAAAGCGCCAAAGAAAGACGACACTGATGAGCATTATTATGTCTTCGATTGTTGGTCTCCTTCTTTAGAAGAAGTCGATTCTGCTGAAACTTATACTGCAGTATTTAAAGAATACGATATCTTTGATATTACCTACGAAATTGATGGAAATCTGATTCACAAAAAAGAAAAAGAAAACTACGATCCAAACGCTCCAAAAACATTTGAACTCGAAGACGGTACAACTTATGTGATTAATAGTTGGATGGAAGAAGGAGAAACTCTTCCAGGTCTTCACCTAGTCACAAAAGAGACCACTTACCATGCAACGTTTGATAAATATTACACGATTACGTGGGACATTCTTGGTGAGATTTCTAAAGAAAAATATCTCGCTGGAGAAACCGTAACCTATAAAGGAAACATTCCTGATCCAATTCGAAAAGAACAATACTATAGTGTCTTCACATTTGACCAAGCTTTAGGAACGGCGACATCAAACCGCACTATTAAAGCAACCTATGTCAATCATCCTTATCCAGAAATCTTATTAAAGATTGATGGTCAAACAATTATTCTTACTGGTCAATATTTACCAGGTGAAGAAATCGATAAACCATATACTTATTCTAATGGTTTTTATCATTACGACATTACTGGATGGACAAAGAGTGGCACTAGCTACATCGCAACTTACACAAAAACTCCATACATTGGTGGTGGAATCTACTACAACTATGTTGGAGAAACTTTAAAAGTTGATGCAGCGCTCTCTCATTTAAACGAAGTTGATCTTTCCTATCTTTTAACAATGATGGGTGAAGGAGACCTGAACGTTTGTCCGCTTCGATTAATGTTTAACGATGGAGAAGTTAATCTCACTTCAACCCAAGTCAAATATTTGATTATGCGTCATGCAAAAACCATCGGAATTGAATTCCTTGATTTATCAAATCGTCATTATTCAATTGAAATTGTTGTCAAAGATGAAAACGGAAATGATGTTTTAATTCCAGATTTCTATCCTGAAGTAACAATCAATAAAAATATCGATTATCTTCATTCTCAAGTCTACCTTGACGGTGAAGAAATTAACGCTACTTTATCAGATGGATTAGTGCAATTTCGAGCACAAATTAATCTTACTTACGAAGTTATTCCAGCTTATTCTATCTTAGTTAGTGCCTCCAGTTCTGTTGACGTTAGTCTATCGAAAAAAGGCGGCCAAGTTGGTGAAACAGTTCATATCGAATATAATGTTCAAAAAGGTTATAAACTCGAGTACATGATCGCCCGTACAAGAGGCGGAAGTGCGGTGGTAATTGACGCTCAAAATAACTTTGTGATGCCATCAGATGACGTCATCATTAATTTTGTTTGTACAAGGCTTCAATATTCACTAGAACTCTATGTTGATGATGCATTATATGCATCATATCGAGTAAACTATGGTGATACAATCACCCTTCCAACCTACATCAAAAAAGTTGGTGATGAGACCTATGAATACCTCTTTACTGGTTGGGGAATTAATGCTGATTCAATTTCGGTAACAAGCGACACTGTTTTGCGTGCTGAATTTGTTAAAGTTGAACGTGAACAAAAGAGTGAAAGAAAGACTTCTACAGCCGTTCAAATCGCTGGTTATGTTGCTGTTGGCGGCCTCACTGTTGGCCTAGCAGTTGGACTATTCTTTATTTTTAGAAAAATAATTAAACATTAATTTTTTGTTTATTAAATTATATCTTTGTATATAATTATAACTATGAAGAAGTTTAGTATGTTTTTTAAACGAACAGTATTTGTTGTTCTCCCTGCCCTTTTAGCGTGCAGTCTTTCGGTCGGTCACTTACACGACGTTAAACCAGTAAGCGCTGAAGGAACTACTCTTGACGAATCTGAATATGACGTTGAGAACGAGATGTACACCATTCGTAAGACTGGCGATCACTCACTCGAACTTTTATTCAACGCCAATCCAAGAGTATACAAAAACTTCCGTAAGAAAAACTTAGATGAATTAAAAGATTCCTTAAAAGAAATTCTTAAGGATATTGTCCATACAAAAATTACTGAACTTTCTGAAGTAGAAACAGACGTCGATACATCTTCCGTTGATGGTAAAGGCGGTCAAGAAGGCCATCCAGTCCAAGCTTATACTGGTCCAATTGAGGCTGGTAACCCACAAATGGTCTACGAAGAAAACACCTATCGTACATTAAGTGTCTATCAAGAAATGATCCTTGATTACACTGAAACTGATGGTGGTGGACATGAACTTGCTCAAGTAACTGAACAAGTCGTGACTGGTTATGCTTACTACTATGTCCAAGAATACATTACTCGTAATGGATTAGAGAACACTAGCGAAATTCGTGCAAATGTCTTTAATGACTTCTGTACCTTACTCGCTTTTAGAACTTATAGTCCATTTAACGCGACAATTAATGAAACATACGCCCAATTCCATTTCGCTGGTGAACAAATTATTTCGGATTCATTCCAAATTAATTTGAATCACATTACTGCGATGCTTCTTCTTGTTCAAGATGATCCAACCCAAACACATGAAACTGGTGTTCGTGACTTATTAGCCACCATTGGTGGAACAAGTGCTAAGAACGCTATTCTTGATGTTGTTAATAATGCCAGCAAAGCTGAAATCAAGAATTTCTTTGCTAACTGCCCAACAAAAGTCATTCAAGCGATCCTTCGTGAAATTGATTTTACTGGAACAGATTTAAATGACATGATGGAGAACATTGGTGTTTCCACATTCATTGAAATTGCTGGTGATATCGGTGTTGAGAAAACACGTGAAATCATTCAATACGTGAACGACTTTGATAAAAGTGACTTTATTGAAAAAGTTACTGAATTAACAAAAGCCAAAGATGTTTGGAATGCAATTAAAAACATCCACATTGATGAAATTCTCATCATGAAGGAAAAAGTATTCCAATGGGATGGTATTGTTGAATTACTTGGTAAAACAGCCTCGCTTGATAAACTTCGTAACCTTGAAGATGACAAGTGGAGACATAACTTCCACGTTGTTTTAGATACCGCTGTTGAAGCCGTGACCATTGATGTCAATTTTGGATTCAAAGGAGATTGTAAATATCTTCGTAAACTTGCCGGCATCTTAGATGACCATGTGAAGATTAGCGAAGTTGATGGCCGCTATGTTGTGACCATTGATATGCCAAACTTCTTAGCGAACATGTATCGCTATGTGATTGAAAGCGACATCTTTAATGATGACTTAAAACATGAATTATTTGACTTAGCCTTCTCTACAGTTGATGAAGCCTATGAACACGTTCACGCTAAGACCATTTATGATTTAGAAGAAAACGCTGAACAAATTGATTACCACAGACTTGCTGAATCAATTATTTCGGCAGATGAGATCAAAAAATTCTTCGGTATCAGTAGTTTTGTGACTCAAGAAAGAGTCGATAAATTTGTCGACCTTCTCTTCAAAGCCATTAACAAAGGTGCCGAACTTGATATTGAAAAAGTTTATGAACTCGTTGATAAGTTCTACAAAATTCCTGAAGACATGAAGGACAAGATCAACGAAATCTATGAAAAAGCTCAAAAACTTCTTAAGAAGATTGCTGATCGCAACTATGACGCACAAGATTTACACGACTTATTAAGTGAATACACTTCTGAAGAATTTAATAACCGTGTCAATGATAAGATTGATGAATACTTAGAAAACGCTAAAGTTACTTCCTACTACAATCGTTTCCAAAGATTACTCGAAAAACTCTATGCCCATGTCCCAGAAAGATACCGTCAAAAATCCTTAATGGATTATTATGTTGGCGATAGCGTATGGGCCGGTTCTGGTGATTTTAC
>JAFSMX010000036.1 GCA_017447725.1 Bacilli bacterium | reverse complement strand
TTATTAAAAGTTTCCTGATTAATTTCTGTAATCGGAGCCGATTCATAAGTTGCAACATATGTCGCATCTTTTGTTGCGGCAACAACTTCCGGTGACCAACCAGCAAATTCATATGTATAGTAATCATCATCGGCACGTGTTGGGTTACTTCCATAGGATGGAACAGTGTCTTTAGTCACGTTATCCACTCTTAGGACCGTTTGATCGTAGTCTAACCAGCTAATTGAGTAAGAAGGAATTTTTTCAGGCTCCTGACTGCTACAAGCAGTAGCGCCAACCATAACCATAGATGCCATGATAGTAAATAAAGTTAATTTTTTCATAAATAACCTCCAATCGATATTTATAATATGAACCCCAAAAGTTGGACAACTAACTGAAAGGGTTTTTATCATGAGATGGATTAATTTTGTTATTCAAGTTAGTATTGATAATGGAATTTTCCATCAGCTTCGTCAAAAACGAATATATTTGGATAGTCTTGTTGATGGATCTTGAGAGTTTTCTTCTCTTTATCGTAATCGTATTTGACCGCTAATGTGTAAGTGCTATGGTAAAAAGTTTCTTCAAGTTGACCATATGCTGATGCAGCGTCTTCTAACTCTTGATGAAGCGCTAGTTGACGTTCTTTATCACCTTTAACAATTGTAACTTTACCAACTTCAGATTCGTGGCCTGGGAAATCATATTCCGCCAAATAACTTTCGCTTCCACCACCAACATATCTGAGTTTATATATAACGTTTTCGCTTACACCGTTATATATGCGATAGAAGGACATATAACGTTTGTCATCTTTCTCGAAATAGTCGTGTAGATATAGTTCTTGAAACGAACCATTTATTACAGTGTATTCTTCATCATCACCATCTTTATACCTATAAAAGTCCATGGTAACAACATTTATCCAATCTGGGCCTGCTACATTTCTTACTCCACCATCAGCGAAATGGTTGACAGGTACCTCCTCAAATTTACTACTATCTGGGATAACATCAATGACTTCCTTTTTTGAAATTCCTCGATAAGTAATGGTTGTTTCGTATTCACCGACTTTGTTCTTATTAACATTTGATAAATCAATTTCCATCTCAGAAAAATTAACATGATGGGAAGTGATTTCTTTTCCATTCTTTATGACTGGTTTAACTAATTCGACAGTTAACCCATCGCTTTCTCTTTTAAAACTACAGTTTGTTTCATCTAGTTCGTCTGTAAACTTATAAATCCAAAAATCATAATTTGCATTAAAGTCTTTGACATTAGATGTGGCATCGTATGTCGCAAAGACATCTAAATTTGATGTAATTTTATCGAATGATTTGTCCCATTCTTTGAATGTATAGTAATAGTCGAAGTCAGCTTTTTTGGTTGGAGTTTCTCCGCTATAAGTCACACTATCACCGTTTTTAACAAAACTTCTTTGTAACAAAGTTAGATTTGTACCATCGTAGGTATAAAAATTCACTACATAATCATTTGTTTTCTCATATTGAGCAATAAATGTTGTGTCTTGAGTAATGTTTGTTAAAGGTTTATCCCAGCCAGAGAAAACATACTGATAATGATCATCAGCTTGTCTTGTTGGATCATCTCCAACATAAACAACGCTTTCTCCTTCTTTAACACTTGTTTGATACAAAATGGAATTATCGTAGTTTTTGAACAAAACTTGATAATTTTTTGGTTCATTATTACAAGCAGCTAAACTTGGTGTTAATAGCATTGCTCCGCATAACGCGAATAGTGGTTTAGAGATTTTTTTCATCCGAGTTACCTCACTAACACTACTAATGTATCACACCTTGTGTCACAAAAGTGTCACAAAAAAGATCTACATAATAAGAGATCTCTTTTATGGTTGTTTGATTCAGGGATTAAGCAAACTCCCCAATAATTTGGGTGTTAATTTTTTTACCCTAAACACATCAATGCCAATACAAAAATTGAAAAGTTATTTAATACAAATAATATCAATTCTTTCTTTTGCAAATGATAAGCTTATTTAGCACTACATTTTTTAAAGTACAATCTTAAAGTGCAATTTGAACTTAAAAAGTAAAGACAAAAGAAAAGACCTCTTAAGAGGTCTAATTTTTAAAGATAGGTGGATTATTCGTAATCGTGAACTCTAATTTGAACATCACTCATGGTGCCAGCTGCAGTGAATTCAAAGAATGCTAAAGATGGACCATAATAGACTTCTGATAAATCGTATTCAATTTCATCAGTCTTTTGGTTTGCACGATTTACCAACGTAAATTCTTCTTTAACATCATCGTAAACATATAACCAGAAACTTGACGCAAAATGCGACCATGGTGAAGTGACGAATTGAATACCAAAGTTTTCGACATTAGTGCCACCAACGTTGAAGTCAAAATAGAAACTATATATTTGTCCTTCCACTACAGCAAATTGACTGCTGAAGTCAGCATTCATAGTTAGGCTCTTAGAAAGAGGAAGTGTGACTAGTTCACAATCTGGGCAATAACCGTGTTCTTCTCTACAGTGCGCAACTCTTCTTAATTGGAATGAGGCGTTATCGTTGATGCCATTGTGAGTAACTACAACATATAACGCATGGACACCGGCAGGTACTTCTGGTTCGTTGCCTTCGCTAAGAGTAAGTTCAACTGGATTATTCTCCGCATCGAGATAATAAAGCTTGTAGTTGGCTCTGGATTCATTTGTTACAGTGAGGTTGAATTTGTGGTTAGCAAATGGAAGAAGGTTGTTTGGATCTTCTACAATCTTGAAGTAATGAGCTTTTCCATCGTCTAAGTGAGAGATGCCATCTGCGCTTTCACTACCAACTGGAATTGATCTCCAGGTATAACCATCATATGTGCCATTAGCTCTGAAACTACCATCAGCTGCACAAACACCAGCGGCGTTATAGAAGTGATCTTCCACAAAATATAAGAAAGCACCACTAAGTGCCTTATGGGCTTCAACCATAAAATAGATGTGTTTGTCTTGTTCAAAAGTAATAGCTTCTTCTGTCATTTCGTCTTCTGCGGTATTGAAACCAATTAAAAGTTCATCCATCGAACCATCATTAAGTTTCTTGTAGGCTGTGACATCAGCGGCTATTTCAGTTTCGTGAGCAAAATCCCAACCATCATAATCTTCAACATGAAGTGCATGCTTTTCAGTTAAACCGCTTATGCGGAAGAAACGTTTGTCTCCAATTTGCATGTCACCGAGGAAGGATGCAGGAACGGTAGTGACGTCATCTTCAAGAGCATATTCACCACCAAGATACTCACCACATGAACAGAAACCATATTGTCCAATTAAGTGTTGATGTGGTTGAGAGTTTGATGAAGAGGAACTAGGTTTTGATGCAGATGATTGAGAGGTTGTTACTCCACCTTGACTTGAAGAACTACTTGGTGATGTTTCTGATGAACAAGCACCTAAAGTAAGCATAGCTAAAAGCGCCACGCTAAATAAAAGTTTATTGTTTTTCATAACAAATCCTTTCATATGTATTAAGTACATAAATTTTAACCGACCAAGGAAACTAGCCACATCAGCCGATAGTATGATATTGACTAACTTTTATTAAAAAAGCCGAACATCCGCTCGGCAATTATTAGTTTTTAAACTCTTTAATTAATCTTCTCTTTAATGACTATTCCCAATCCACGCGCTTCGCTAACTAACTCAGTGCGTGTCTTAAAACCTGTCTTTTCCATAAGGTGTTGGATATGGCTTTTCACCGTAGCGACAGAGATAAATAATCTTTTCGCAATTTCTGCATTTGTATCACCTGTGGTTAGTTCTTTTAAAACATCTAGTTCTCTTTCTGTAAAGTCGTGATTTGTGGCTTCACCAATATGAACCACAGGGGTTTCATCTGGATAGATATGTTCTCCATTCATAGTTCTTATCATAATATCTAAAAGACTATTTCTTTGACCATCTTTATACCAGAAAGAATCCACACCAATCTTTTTTGCTCTTCTAAGCCAAGAATACTCTGGCATTGAGGTGATGATAATCACTTTAATCTTAGGAAATTTCTTTTTAATCTCTTCCGCGGCATCAAGGCCATTATGGCCAAGATCTGTCATAACATCCATAAGGATGAGATCTATTTCGTTGCTCTCACATACGGATAGGGATAAGGAGGCGTTAGAAATCGAATGAACATGTTCAAAGTTCTCACTGCTTTCGATATAAATCTTAAAGAGTTCTGATGGAATGTTTTGATCTTCCACTATCAAAACTTTGTATGCCATTTCGTATTAATCCTTACCTTAATTTTATAAAAAATTCTTCATCCACCACATCAGCCATTTGGATAATTTTTATTTAAAAATACAAGGGATAACACAAATTGATGATCATAATTAACTTTTAATATCGCACCTTGTTTTTTTATCAATTTCTCTAGATTAGCTAATCCGCCAGTAAAGGTGATGGTTTTATCAGGTAAGTCGCCATCATTGATAAAATGACATTCAATGTGTTCATTCACTTTGGTAATAGAAATGATCATCCTGCTAGCTTTAGCGTGTTTAGAGGCATTGGCGATAGCCTCTTGCGCGGCAATATAGAAGATGTTTCTTTCTTCTTCGCTTAGAACGCTGACCGGCTCATCCTTCCACAGTAAATGAATCTTTAAAACTTCTGCTAGTTCTTCAATCTTGTGAGACATCGCTTCTTGTTTGTTTTCTTCCGCTTCCATAGAGAGGAGCAGAGCATTCTCTTGCCATAAGGCAAATATCTTATCAAGATTAGATATATCCTTGCTATCGGTGGAGACTGTAGAAAGCATCAATCGATTCATCTCATCATGGATGTTAACCTTAGCTTGTAAAATCTCTTGATGTCTTACCACTTCATCAATGCTTAGATTATAATCCTGCAATTCTTGGTTTATTTTTGATAATTCAGCCTTATCTTTTTCTAATTGTTGTGTCTTCAAGTATTCACTGGTGACATTTGTGGCAATAATCTCAGTCATGTGTTCGTTACCAATTGTGATATCACGAGAAGAGAATCTCCATCTTTCTAAGCCGATAGAAAGTATTTGATCCTTGGTGACTTCATAAAATTGATTACCATTTAATAACTGTGTACCCGTTAACTTTATAAATAACTGGTTCATAATCATGTTCGAAAACATCACCCTGCCATTATCCTTATAACAGCAAATGCCGCAATCAACTTGGTCGAGATATAACTTAATGGTATTAACTGTGAGATAGTTTCTCTCATAATGTACGTTATAAACAAGCAATATGACAATGAATATGGTTAAGAGAAGAAAGATTAGTAACCAATATATCCAACCTAAATTCACCATCGCACTAGAAACGACATTAAGAGAACCATTACTCTCTGATAAAGAATAGTCAAATATCACTTGCCAGAAGAAGTAAATAAGAAGGAATAAAGTTACAGCGATTGAACCAAAGAGATACTTTTTCTTATTAAATGCCATAACTGCGTTTGCAATACTAATGACGCACAAAAGCAATGCCCATAGGGCAAAGAGGGCTCTTATCAAACTTGATAGCATGTTAAAGGAGATCATAATTCTTCTCCTTTCTTAATGCTGTAAGTAATATAAGTAACATCATCCTCCATGGTTTCTTCTGTGATGATGCCCACTTTTGATAATTCTTTTATTCTTTCTTGATTAAGAGGATGTTTCATATCCTCCACAATCAGTTTTAATATCACACTATCTTTAACATGTAGTTTTATGAAGACGCCTTTAATAGAATTGAGATTGTCTTCAATAACAAGTTCCAATGCCTCAAATACCACCAATGCGGAATCGGAAGAAATAGATGCTTTAGCCTCACCAACTAGTTCACCAGGAACGCCATAATAATTCAAGTAATGTAATAGTTCAGCAATTGATAATTTCAATTCTCCGACTTCAATCATTGTGTTTTCTTGCGATAATAAAGTCAAATTAGCGTATCTTTTGATATACGCTCCCAATATAACAATCTTTCTTTTATATTTGTCTTTTAGATGAATATCTTGAGAGTTTTTCGCCTTTTTGGCTAATTCAGAAATGGTTTGAGATTGTCTTTTTGTCGCTCCCGCGATTTTGTCATAAAGAATTGTTCTTTGTCTAATCTTAGCCTGTTGTTCTTCAAGTTCATTTCTCAGTTTAATTAATTCCGCTTCTTGTTCTAGCCCTTCTTTGGCTTCTTGCAACTCTTCGTTAATGCGATCTAGTTCTTTCATGTCATCTTGCCAGAAACCATAACCACCAGGAAGTTTCATCTTATATAAGACAGTGTGTTCTCCTATTCTAGAACCGCTTTCTAATTCAAATTGTTCTTTCGTAAGTGGGGTGGCGCTACTAGAGAGATACACTGGGCTTCCTTTTTCATCTGTCACCTGTGATGAAATAGAAAGGTTTTGGAATATCTTTCCATATTCATTATTCGTCGGAACTAAACCGAGCTGAATGCAACACTCCACCACAACAGCAATAGTAAAAATATGCGCTTCTGGGAATTCAATAAGGGTTGAACCAAATAGTTTTGGAACAAAACCAGTCAATAAAAGGACGTAAAGAACTGCGCCAATAGTCGCAGGAATTAAGATGACCCAAGCATTCTTTTTTGATTCGCTAATACGGCATTTGACAATAAGAATGACAATCGCAGCGATATATAAAGAGTATTGCCATACGTAAATAACGTAAAATAGCCACCCGTGGTCATAATTGTCATTCCAATCAGCAAAGCCTTCTTGAAACTTAAACACCTGTTGATGTAGATCATTTGTCAATATCAACAATATGAATATGCCAGTTAATATCACCACCCAAATCCAAACAAGCGGAAAACGATCGCCTTGTTTTCTAGAAACAAGTAAAGCAATAAAGAATAGGCATAAAGGCATCACCAAGATAGGAACATAATAAAAGTACCAAGTATGTCTCGCTAAGATATCTACCGCGGAGAAAGCGCTGTATTTGATACTACGGAATAATATTAGTAACACTGCGGACCAGGCTATCGATTTCATGAGGAATGATGTAGTTCCTTTAGGAGGAACGCGCCGAGAATAATATAAAACTAAACAAAATGATAAGACTAATAGATAAATCGTAGGAAGGTTTCTAGTTGGAAAATTGTCATTAATAAAGCTGAAACAAAAAACGGTATTTACTAGAAGTAACAAATAGTAAAAACCCATTCTTAATAATGTTCTCTTTAGTTCTTTCATGCTTATTAAATTATTAACATATTTTAGAAGAAGTATCCACTTACTAGGTGGACACAGTGAGTAGCTTGTTTCGAATCATAAACAAAACCGCCCATCTGGACGGCTCTTATTTGGATAGATCATTTTGTCTAATTTTGAGTAAGTGACTCTGGACAACGACAATAATTTTTAAATGAAATTACCCCCTTTTTTTATCGTACCATTTTGGTCCAATAAATGGGGGTAATTTCACAAAAGAGGTGGATCTGACCGGGCTCGAACCGGCTACCTCATCGTTGCGAACGATGCGCTCTCCCAGGTGAGCTACAGACCCAGAGCGAAATTATTATAATATCAATCTTAGTTTATTCAATATCGATTTGTTCTAGATCGGTTTCAATTTCAGCTGGATTGTTTGCTTTAATACCTTCGAATTTTGAAGTAATGCGAGAAACTCTGGTATCAAGTTGTTCGCGAGCTTTTGTTGTCAGTTCTAGACGATTAGAGAATGTTTCCCAATCACGAGCAAAGATAGCAAAATCTTTTCCTAGTTTAGCAAGATTCTTGGAGATTTCCTGGGCATTTTTCGCACGTTCGACTTCAATACGGACCATGTTAATCGTTACTAAAATCGCTGGTAATGTGCTTGGAGAAGTTAAAATAACTTTTCTTTCGCGAGCATTTTCTACAACATCTTGAAGTTCATGATGAATAAACGCAAACACTCCATCGTTTGGAATGAACATTAAAGCTTCTGGAGCAGTTTTGCCTTCGACAATGTATTTATCTTTGATCGCAGTAATGTGCTTTTTCACTGCTGCGGCAAAATCACGTTTTAGCGACTCTTTTTCTTCGTCAGATTCAGCATCAAATAAACGAGCATAGTCTTGGAAAGGAAATTTGGAGTCAATACAAATCATTTTATTTGGTTCTGGCATAAAGACCACTGCATCAGCTCGAACATCGTCACCATCTTTAACGTGTTTCATGGTGTATTGTTCTTCATAGCATCCTGCGGTATCGCCAAAAACATTATGGAGAACCATTTTTAATTGATATTCACCATACTGACCACGAGATTGGTTACCTTCTAAAACAGCTTTTAAAGATATAACTTCTTTACCAAGTCCTTCCATTTGTTTTTGAGCATCATCAATTGCTTGAAGACGTTCGCGGACTTGAGCCATTGTTTCACTTGTTCCCTTAAAACCTTCTTTAAGTTTGTCATCAACTTTCTTATCTAGTTGAGCAATCTTTTCATCCATTTGTTTATTCAAAGAATCAATTCGTTTTTGGAGATATTCAGAGATTTCTGCTTGGAAATGATTGAGGTTTTGCTGGTTCTTTTCACTATTTTTACCAAATTCATCAGCAAGAACTTTCATTCCTTTAGACATTTCTAATTGGATGGTTTTTTCAGTGCTTTTATCTAAGTATTCAAGACGAGCTTTGATGTCACCAGTTTGTTCAGAACTGACTTCCTTACCCTTTCGACTTTTCAAAAGCAAAACTAAAACGACTCCTACTGCAACTAGGAGTATTGCGACTAAGACAATTAAGATGATGACAAATGTATCCGACATAACTATACCTCTTTAATATTATACAATATTTTCGACATTAATGACAAAAATATTGTTATTCTTCTTTTACTTTAGCTTCAATTGCTTGTTCGTAAGCCTCTTGTTTGGCGGTTGCTTTTTCATATGTATTGACTGTTGGGCGAATTATTTTCGCAACAATAATTAGGATCAACGAGATACCAAGAAGAATGAAACTAACAATCGCTGTACGACCAATTGTGTACTTCACTCCAAAAGCTTCTGGAGATTTTAAAATGATAATAATAATTGCCCCGGCTAGGAAGAAAACTCCCAGCAAAAGTCTTAAAATTGCTTTGAAATGATACTCTTTTTGTTTGTGTTGTTTTCTTCCTCGTCTTGTTTTAGTAACACAACCAAGAACGTATTGAATAACTGTTCCAAGATATCTAAACGAAGCAAAAATAAGGAACAATGCTGCAATCATCAACAAGAACGAAATAATCGATTCCTTACTGAAGTTTGTGAAGGTGTAAGTGAAGTAAGTTGTGAATTCTTCAATAATAGCGACTCTCACATTTGTTCCTTCAATAACAACAGGAGAATGCATACCAACAGAAATAGTCAAATAAACAAAGATTGCAGCGCCGAACATTAATAAGGCGTGTAGTAACCCTTTCCATGGATGATCGCTCTTTAATCCTTCAACAACTCTTAAGAATGAGACGATACCGATTCCGACTAAAGCGGCAATATTCATAAACGCTAATCCGATGTCGTAATCCCATTTTGGGAAATAGGCATACATCATCATCGAAAAGAACGCGACTTCAACACAAATTGAAATCATGTCTTCCCCATAAAAGTCATTTGGATGAAAGATATTTCTGAAGTTTTTAACAATATATTTAATAAATCCGATCAATAATCGAATCAAAAGCACTAATGCGAGAGAGGTCACAATTGTGTTTCGAACTAGTTCAACAATTTTAACAATTTTATCAATGTCAATGTTCTTGATATCGACAAAGAATTGAATGATTGCTTGAACAGTTTTGAAAATTGAAATTGATTCTCCGCCATTAATTTTTACAAGCGGAAGAAAAAGGCCAATTCCGATAAAAGCAAAGACAGCTAAAGAGAGGCCAACAGCCAGTGGATAAAAAATGGAGTTTCTATTTTCTGACATACGTAATACCTATGAGAAAATTATAAGGTCATCAGACTTAGAAAAAAACATTATTTTACATCTCGTTTTATCTTTTTTCTTAATATAGAATATTAAAGAATGGAAAGAAGTATTGCTGTGATTGATATGAAGGCTTTTTATGCCTCGGTTGAATGTCATGACCGAGGTTTAAATCCTTTCACAACCCCACTTGCCGTATGCGATCCAACTCGTGGAGATGGCACAGTCGTTCTTTCTGTTTCGCCATACCTAAAAACTCTTGGTTATCCATCTGTTTGTCGAAGAAGAGATTTGAAAGATGTTTCAGACTTAATTTTAGCAATGCCAAGAATGCAAAAATACATCGAAAAGTCTGCAGAAATCCTATCAATTGCCCTAGATTTTGTTGGAGAAGACGATATTCACGTCTACTCTATTGATGAATTTTTTGTGAACCTTGGACCATACCTAAAAATGTATGAATGTACACCAAAACAACTCACACAAAAAATTCAAAATGCGATTTTTGAAAAAACCGGTTTAATCACCACTGCCGGAGTTTCTTACAATATGCTTCTAGCAAAGGTCGCTTTAGATTGCGACGCAAAAAAGAAACCTCCATATATTTCTGTTTGGACAGAAAAAGACATTAAAAATAAATTATGGAAAATTACTCCTTTATCAAAAATGTGGGGAATTAATGTTGGTTATGAAAGAAAACTAAACAATCTTGGCATTACCACGATTGGTCAACTTGCTCACACCGATAAAGATTTCATGCGAGCCAAGTTCGGTGTTATCGGAGAACAACTTTGGGAACATGCTAATGGAATCGATAACACCGATCTAAGAGAAAAATACATTCCGCGTGAAACATCTTTATCGATTGGGCAGGTTTTAATGAGAGACTATAGTCCAAAAGAAGCGGAATTAATTATTAAAGAAATGAATGATGAGCTTTGCATTCGTTTAAGAGCGCAAAAGCAAAAAACAAGTTGTATTGGTCTATCTGTAATGTACACAGTGACCGAAGGCGGAGGTTTCTCCCACCAATGTAAACTTGATTTCTCGACTGATGATTCGGAACTAATTCTAGAAGATGTTTATCGTTTATATCGAAAGCATGTTGGAAATCATAAAGTTCGAAGAATTATGATTAACTTCTCTCATTTAAGCGAAGAACAAAGTTTACAGTTGTCACTTTTTGAAGACCCAAAAGACACCATTGCTAGAAACAATCTTCAACATGTTATAGATACTCTCAAATTAAAATATGGAAAAGATATCGTTTTAAGAGCATCATCGCTTCTTGAAGAGAGTACAATTAAAGAACGACATCAACAGATTGGTGGACATAGAAGATGAGTGATCGAGGAATGATGAAATGGGCTCCATACCGCTCGCTAGTTGAACAAAGCGAGTTTTTAGAGCAAATGAGATATCAAAAAAATAAAAAAGAACGTCCAACTCTTACTGAAGATCGAAAAGAAGAAATTAACCGTGTTCTTCAAAACTACAAAGGAGAGATTCTCGGGATTACTTATTACTCTGATGGTTATACCTACTTGATTAAAACTAAAATAAAGAGAATAGATGTTGAAAATCAACAGCTCATCTTACCCGAAGGAAAACTTAAATTTCGCGATATTATCAAAATCGAAAATAGTAAAATTTTGTAGAAAAAAATCCGCGAAATAACGTGGATTTTTGTTTTTTAATCATTGATTAGAATGCCCAGTTTCCGTTGCGGAAGATTGGAACTACTTTACCGTCTCTTGTATAGCCGGTAATGTTCATATCTTTGCTTCCAATCATGAAGTCGACATGGATGCTAGAATCGTTGAATCCATAATCAATTAATTCTTGATAGGAATATTTTTCGTAATCTTTTCTTAAATTAGTAAATGCGTGTCCTAAAGCTAAGTGGCAAGCCGCATTCTCATCAAATAATGTGTTATAGAAGAGAATTCCGGTATTGTTGATTGGTGAATCATATGGAACAAGAGCAACTTCACCTAACATACATGCGCCTTCATCTTGACTAATCATATGTTTAAGAAGTTCTTCACCTTTTCTAGCTTTAACTTCAACAGCTTTGCCATTCTTAAATGTGATTTCGAAGTCTTCAATTAATTCTCCGTTATAAGAAAGAGGTTTAGTTGAAACGACCTTACCTTCTGCTTTACCTTTCCAAGGAGATGTAAAACATTCTTCGGTTGGAAGATTTGGATTGTAGTAGATATGGTTACCTTTGGTGTATTCTCCGCCAGCAGCCCATGATACGCCTGGCATCATCCAAACTTTGAAGTTTGTACCATTACTACTTTCGTATTGAAGATAATCAAAATCAAATGAGTTGAGATACCTGGAGCGTTTGTCTAAATCTTTGTTATGTTCTTCCCATGCCTTGATAGGATCATCTGTAACACGAGCTGTAGCTAGGATTGCTTCCCAGAGTTTTTCAATTGCTTTCTTTGGACTTAATTCAGGGAAAACTTTCTTCGCCCAAGCCTTAGAAGGGGCGCCAACAATAACCCATTGGTATTTGTTTTCGCGTTCATCACGAAATGGCTTGAGAATTGGATGGGTAATCTTAGAAATCTTAGCAAGCTTTTCTTGATTAACACCCTTAAGAGCATCTGGATCACTTGATTCAATAAAAATGACACATGGAAGAGTTTTGTTAATAAATCTTTCTCTTTCAAGTCTCCATTCAGGAATATCGGAAAGTGCCTTTATCGAAGCTTTACGATATTGGGTATTATTAACTTTATCAGAACCCCAACGGACGGTGACATAATTAGCACCAGCTTTATAACATTGAACAACGATAAGATTTACAAGTTCTTCTTGGTCAACATTTGCAACGACCATGACGTCTTGTCCTTTTTGAACATTGGCGCCTGTTTTAACAATTAATTCAGCATATTTTTTTAGTACAGATTTCTTCATAGGTTTACCTCGCCGGATTATTCTATCACAAAACGCATTAAAGAATAGACTTTTTATAAATAAAATACTTATAATTTTTGTGGGAGATATCGAAATGAAGAAAACATCGTTACTAAATATAATTTGGATTTGGATTGAAGCAATCCTTTTAGCGACGTTAGGAATTCTAACAATTGCCTATGCTAAAAATGTTAATGCCTGGAATGTAATTGGTTATGTGACAGGTGTCTTAATACTTGTCGATGGTTTATTAAGATTGGGGTTATATATCCTGACCAGATCAATCAACATTAGTAAAATAGATCTATACCGAGGAATCGTCGAAGTTACATTCGGTGTTTTCCTTTTAATTAGACCAGAAATTGTTGTTTCGTATTTCACTTTATTTATCGCAATTGCTCTTGTTGTAATTGGTGTTGTTTGTCTTATTGAATGTGTTATCTCTAATGTGCACACAAACAATTTAAATAAGTGGGCATTAGTAACCTGTTATCTTTTGTCGATATTAGTTTTAGCAACAGGAATTGTTGCATTAATTTATTATCCATATGATTTATCAAAGGCTGGAGGCGATAACACCATTTCCATTCTTTTGATTGTGATCGGAATTCTCTTCATTCTCGCATCAATCTTCATTGTTATCGCGAGTCTTGTTAATAAGAAAAGACAAGAAAAAGCTGCTCATATAGAGGGCTCTAAAATCGAAGAAGAAAGAGCCAAGAAGAGAGAAGCTAAACAAAAGAAATAGTTGAGAATTGCACGAAAAAAGTCCTGTTTTGCAGGACTTTTTCGTTTCTTCTTAATTAACCGTTAAGTACGCTAATTAGGAGGGCTAAGAACATGAACACCACAATGAATGAGAATGTTAGGATTGTGATGACTTTTTCAGAACCACGTTCTTTTTGTTTAACGAAGATGTTCATTCCACCACCAGTAATAGCACCGGAAGCACCTTCTGATTTACCTCCTTGGAGCAAGGATAAAACAATGATGATAAGAGCGATTAGTAAGAAGATAATGTCATACCATTTCATAATGTTTTTCCTTTCAAGCGTTAATATTCTTTCATAATTTTATTTATAAAGCAAACGCTTTATTAATTTAATTCGGCTTTCAACTCGAAAATAATATCACGAAGTTCAGCCGCTTTTTCAAACTCATATTCTTTAGCGGCTTGTCGCATTTCTGATTCAAGGCGTTTGATTTCGCGAGCAATTTCACTTTTAGTGAAATGTTCTTTCTTCTTATCAATTCTTTCTGTTTCGGTTTCAATATTTTTAATTGGAGCGCGAATCTCTTTAATAATTGTTTCGGGAACAATTCCGTTTTCATCGTTGTATTTCTTTTGAATACTACGACGACGGTTCGTTTCATCAATAGCTTCTTTCATCGAATCGGTCATTGTATCAGCATACATAATAACTTTACCGTTTTTATTTCGAGCTGCACGACCAATAATTTGGATCAATGAACGAGCCGATCTTAAGAAACCTTCTTTATCAGCATCCAGAATTGAGATCAATGAAACTTCTGGAATATCAAGGCCTTCACGCAAAAGGTTAATACCGACAAGCACATCGTATTTACCTTTACGAAGTTGATAAATTATTTCCGTTCTCTCAAGAGTCTTTGTTTCGTTATGTAAATAGGCAACTTTTATGCCTCTTTCTTTCAAAAACTCCGTCAAATCCTCGGCCATTCTGATAGTTAAAGTAACAACCATCACTCTTTCGTTTCGAGCGATTCTTTGCTTAATTTCATAGATTAAGTCATCAATTTGACCAAGTGTTTTTCTTACTTCTACTTCAGGATCAAGAAGTCCGGTTGGACGAATAATTTGTTCAACGACTTCATTATTAGCTTGACCAAGTTCATAATCCCCAGGAGTAGCAGAAGTACAAATTGTTTGAGGCATTAATGATTCAAATTCCTCAAAGTTTAATGGTCTATTATCTAAAGCACTTGGAAGTCTAAAACCGTATTCAACAAGGGTCTCTTTTCTTGAACGATCTCCGTTATACATTCCTCTAACTTGGGGGAATGTGACGTGTGATTCATCAATAACTAAAAGGAAATCTTTAGGGAAATAATCCATTAAGCAGAAAGGACGTTGTCCGGCAGGTCTTTGGTCAATATGACGAGAATAGTTTTCAATTCCAGGACACATACCAAACTCAAGCATATTTTCCATATCCATCTTGGTACGCATTTCAAGACGTTCAGCCTCTAAAAGTTTTCCATTATCTTTAAAATATTTCAGTCTTTCTTCAAGTTCTTTTGAAATAGAATCTGTTGCCCGAGCAATTCTTTCATGGGTTGATGCGTGGTCATATGCTGGGAAGATTGGATAAGTTTTATACGATTCTTTTACTTCACCAGTTAGCATAGAAACTATGCTAATACGTTCGATTTCATCACCAAATGTATCAATTCTTAAAGCGTGTTCAGTTAAATGTGGAGGGCAGATTTCAATAACATCGCCACGCACTCTAAACGTACCCGGCTTAAGATCCATCATATTTCTTGTATATTGAGCATCAACCAATCTCTTGAGGAACACCTTTCGATCAATTTCTTCACCAACACGAATTTCAAACACTAAACGACGATATTCATCAGGGTCAGTTAATCCGTAAATAGAAGCAACAGAGCCAACGATAATTGTGTCTTTTCTTTCTAATATTGAATTAATTGCCGATGTTCTTAACATCTCAATCTCTTCATTCATCACCGCAGACTTATCAATATAAGTATCAGACTTTGGAAGATAAGCTTCTGGCTGATAAAAATCGAAGTTAGAAACAAAGTATTCAACTCTGTTATTTGGGAAGAGTTCTTTAAATTCAGCATAAAGTTGCGCCGCTAATGTTTTGTTATGAACTAAAACGAGAGTTGGTTTTTGTACTCTTTCAATAACATTGGCAATCGTAAATGTTTTACCAGTTCCAGTCGCACCCAAAAGAACTTGGAGATGCTTCTTATCATTTAGACCTCGAACAAGCTGGTCGATAGCCTCTGGTTGATCTCCAGTCGGTTTGAATTTAGATACGATTTTAAATTCCCTATTTTCCATTACTTTAACTCAGAATTCCTCGACAAAAGTTCAAGATATGCATAAATAAAGTCATCTAATTCACCATCCATTACAGCATCGACATCTGCTGTTGAATAGTCGGTTCGATTATCTTTAACCATTGTATATGGGCAGAAGACATAAGAGCGAATTTGACTACCCCATTCAATGTCTTTTTGCTCTCCAACAATGTTTTGAAGTTGCTTTTGTTTTTCTTCCATTTGTAGTTGATATAGTTTTGACTTGAGCATTCTCATGGCGGTTTCTTTATTGCTGAGTTGCGATCTTTCGACTTGGCAAGAGACAACAATGCCTGTTGGAATATGCGAAATACGAACAGCAGTTTCAACCTTGTTAACGTTTTGCCCGCCAGCGTCACCGCTTCGATATGTATCAACGCGAATATCCTTCTCGTTGATATTAATATCAACGTCGTCATCAAAAATTGGAACAACGTTCACACTAGCAAATGATGTATGACGACGTTTGTTCGCATCAAATGGAGAGATACGAACTAATCGGTGGACACCTTTTTCAGATTTTAATAAACCATAGGCATCTTTTCCGGAAATGGATAAGACCATTGATTTAATTCCAGCTTCTTCACCAGGTTGACAATCAACCACTTTAAATTTCATATGGTGGCGTTCACACCAGCGAACATACATTCTAGAAAGCATATCCGCCCAGTCTTGAGCTTCTGTGCCTCCAGCACCACTATGAATTTCAAGAGTTACATTAAGATGATCGAACTCTCCTTTGAAGAGTAATTTCTTTCTAAAATCTTTGACAGTTTTGCTTAAATCTACCAGCAATTCCTCAATAAAACTACGCAAATCCTCATCATTTTCTGAACATGAAAAGATGAGGTTTTTGAGTTCTTCGTGGTTCTTTTCAATTAAGACGTAAGTATCTCTTTCGTATTTAGCGTCATTATATTCATCAATGACTTTTAAGGCTTTCTTCTGGTCAGACCAAAAGTTATCCTGGTTTTGGATGGCTTCTAGTTCTTCGATTTTTTTATTTAAGAAAGAGAGGTCAAAGAGAATCACCGAGTCTGTAGACAGTTTCGGTTAGACGATCAAACTCTAACTTAAGTTCTTGCAGCTCTTTCATTATTCCTTTTTCTCTTTGTCTTTGGATTCTACATCCACGACATCTTCTTTCTTTTCTTCTGGTTTTGGTTGAGCAGGTTTCTTAATTTGGACAACGACATTTAAGAATTTAAACACTGCATCAACGGAAATATGTTCAAGACATTCTCTAAAAAGAGCTTGTCCTTCGTTGACGTAATCTTGAAGTGGGTTTGTGTTTCCATAGGAACGAAGATGGATACCTTCACGTAAACGTGCCATAGTATCGATTTGTTTAGTCCATTCTTGGTCAATAGAAACTAAGGCGATTTCACGTTCAACGTTATCAGCGATTTCATCGCCCCATTGTTTACGTCTAATAAGATAGACGTCATATAAGGCATCACCTAAATCTTGACCGGCATCTTCAACAGGAGCTTCATCATAAGCTTGTTCCTTAAAAGAACCTTCTGGCAAGAATTGTGGTTCAAGAATTTTCTTTAATTCCGCTCCACTAACAAGACCTTCTAAAGAGTCGGCTGGGACAGCTCTATGAGCTAAGACAAATCCAGCAGTAGTAAAGAATTCTTGAATCATGTCTTGGATGTTATCAGCAAACATGATTGCGTCGCGTTTTTCATAGATTGCTTTACGTTGACGAGAAATGACATCATCGTAATCAAGTAAGTTTTTACGAATATCAAAGTTTTGACCTTCGATTTGTTTTTGAGCATTAGTGATAACACTACTAAAGATTCTACTTTCAAGTGGTCCTTCACCCATGGAAGCAATTCGTTTTTGAATTGATTCGGCAGCGAATCTCTTTAAGAGATCGTCGTCGAAGGAAATATAGAAACGAGAAAATCCTGGGTCACCTTGACGTCCACTACGACCACGTAACTGGTTATCAATACGACGAGATTCGTGGCGTTCTGTACCTAAAACGCATAGACCACCGAGGGCTTTAACTTCATCATTAATCTTAATATCGGTACCACGACCAGCCATGTTAGTAGCAAGGGTGATCGCACCTTTTTCACCAGCTTTAGCGATAATTTCCGCTTCACGAGCGTGGTTTTTAGCGTTTAACACTTCGTGTTTAAGATGTTCAGCAGTTAATAAGTTGGAGATTTCTTCTGAAGATTCGACAGAAACTGTACCAATCAAGATTGGTTGTCCTTTTTCGTGTCGGGCTTTAACTTCTTCAACTAAAGCTTTTAACTTTTGATCCTTAAAGGCATAGATGTAATCTGGAGCATCGATACGTTGAACTGGTCTATTTGTTGGAATAGAGACAACACGCATGTTGTAAATTTTTTGGAATTCTTCTTCTTCGGTTTTGGCAGTACCGGTCATACCGGACATCTTCTTAAATAAACGGAAGAAGTTCTGATAGGTAATTGTCGCAAGAGTAACTGTTTCTTGCTTAATTTCAACGTTTTCTTTTGCTTGAATAGCTTGTTGTAGACCATCAGAATATTCACGACCTTTTAAGATACGACCAGTGAACTGGTCAATAAGTTGAATTTGGTTTTCTGAGTCAACCATATATTCAACATCTCGACTCATAATATAGTTAGCTTTTAAGGCTTGGTGAATTCTATGGACCAAGTCTTGGTGTTCTGGATCATAAAGGTTACGAATTCCGAACATTCTTTCAGCTTTCGAGTTACCTTCAGCAGTTAAAGAACAAGTCTTTTCTTTGATATCAATTTCGTAGTCGCGATCTTTACGTAATGTCTTAACGAATCGATCGGCAACAGTGTATTGAGAAGCGGTTGCTTTAGCACCACCAGAAATAATCAGTGGCGTACGAGATTCATCGATTAAAATTGAGTCGGCTTCGTCGATAACGGCGTAATTTAATCCTCGCAAAACACGGAGATTTTTATTTTTGGCCATGTTATCACGAAGATAATCAAAACCAAGTTCGGAGTTTGTTGTATAAGTAATATCACATAAGTGAGCAGCTTGTTTTTCTTGGGTGGTTAATTCTCTTAAGTTACATCCAACTGTCAAACCTAAGAAGCGATAAATTTGACCCATCCATTCTGCGTCACGAGAGGCTAAGTATTCGTTAACTGTAACGACATAAGCACCTTTGCCGGCTAAAGCATTTAAATAAATGGCCATGGTTGCGGTTAAGGTCTTACCTTCACCAGTTTTCATTTCAGCAACATCACCATCGTGCATAACTAAAGCACCAATGATTTGGACCTTAAATGGGAATTGACCCAAAGTACGTCTTGCTGCTTCACGGGCGGTCGCCATTGCTTCATATTTAATTTGATCAAGAGTGGCGCCCTTTGCTAAAAGATCTTTGAAGTAAGGTGTCTTAGCACGAAGTTCATCATCACTAAGTGCCTTCATCTCTTCTTCATATGCCATTACTTTTTCAGCTTCGCGCTCATACTTTTTAAGAATACGAGCCTCGAAACGGAAGATTTTTTCAATAAAATTAGCCATAATTTATCTCCTTAACCGGACAATTTAGTATTCTACCATAATAAAATGGTACGACAAACAATTAATATTATTAACAAATCAATTAGGTCTATTTTGGTCGTTTAAGTCCATTGTTTTTGACATAACCAAGACCTTAATTTGCTTTGGATTTTTACTTTTAACAAGATTAATCATCGAACGAACTGTTGATCCGGTTGTAAATACGTCATCGACAATTAGAATCTTCTTCTTTGATAAGTCAACATCATCTATTTTTAGGATATCGCTGACTTTCTTTCTCTCTTCTGAAGTTAAGTCAGCTTGTTTAACATTCTTTGTTTTGTAGACACATCGAAGCATCGGGAGGTTTAGAGATGAGAATATTTCCACAACATGGTTAAATCCTCTCTTCTCATCGCTTTCTTTGCTCGATGGGGCAGGAATCAATGTATAACCGTGGTATTTTAGCCTTAGAAAATCACGAAAATATTCAAGAAATGCATGGGATAATTCAATATCAAAGCATCCTTTAAATTGGTATAAAAGTTCTTGAACAGTTTGGTCATAATAAAACAAGAAGAACGCTTTAACTCCATCAACATTAAACTGTCTTAATTGAGGTTGAAATTTATCAAAACAACGATGACAAATAGAAACATCCTTATGAAAAATTGTATGGAGCGATTCTTCAATCGGATTAAAGCATATTTTACACGCTGGCGTTTTTGTCTTTGATTTGTTTGATTGCGTTAGTGATTGCACGCGTTTCTTTAGACCCAAGAAAAATAACTTCACCTTCTGGAGCATCTAATTTCCTCCCGACTCTTCCGGATATTTGAACAAGTGTGCTTTCATCATATAAATGATGATCTGCTTCATAGATGATGACTTGAAGATCCTTAACAGTTACGCCACGCTCTAGCACAGCGGTTGTAATTAAATAGGAATAAACACCATCACGAAAATCTTGGATTCGTTTTGCTCGATCGTGACATTTCGAATGCACAAAATATCCACCATGAACTTTGTCTTTAATCTTGCTATAAAGATATTCGCATAGTTCAATGGTCGGAACAAATACAAATATTGGTTTCTGTTGCTGAACATATTTTTTCAGAATTTTAATTAGTTCGATACGCATAGCAAGACCAAAACATCTTACGAATTTTGGCACTGGAAGTTTATGACCATGATATCTTCTGTTTAGATATAAAATATTGTGGTTTTGCTCCAAAAATCTCTGCAAAACCTGATTAGACGGTGTTGCCGACATCATCACATAATTCTTTTTTACTGCTCTTTGAAACATTTCATTTAGAACATCGTTTCCTTGGTATGGAAAGGCATCAATTTCATCAAGAATAAGCAAAGAAAAATAGTTGTTATAACGATAAAGTTGATGGGTTGTTAACACTATCACATCTCCTTCCAATTCTTTATGGTGTCCACCGCAAACAAGAATGACTTTGTTTGATGTGAAAACACTTTTGATTCTTAAATAGAGTTCATAAGCAACATCTCTTCTAGGAACAGCAAAACCAACTTGTTGCCCAGTCGAGAGAGCATGGGCTATAACTCCATAAACAAGTTCTGTTTTACCAGATCCGCAAACAGCATTAATTAATGTGTTAATTCCATTTTTATAGTTCTCAATGACTTGTTTACTTATTTCTGATTGCTCTTTAGAAAGTTTATATTTTAGATCGAACGTGATGGTTCCTTTTTTAATTTTTCTTTCTTTAGCGTTTTCTCCATTAAATGAAATGCACTTTCGGCAATATGGTTCGCCGTTTAAGTATCCAATTGAATTAATATCTGTATTGCCACAAACTGGGCATTTATAAGTTTCCATATTGAATTATTTCCTTTGTTTTGTTTTAATAATAGACAGCCGTAAGGCAAGCGATCATAGGGACGTTGATTACCTAGTCGGGATTGTTAAATAAATCTATGTTTAGATCGCTTATTTATGAATCTTTGATTCAATGGTAATAGCCTCACTGATATCAATCGATATTACCGGTTGCAGAGTTAGGACTTGTATGCGTAAGGACCGGCACCAGACATGGCGAATAAGGCAACTTGTGATTAATGACCACGAGAACACCAGCTGCTTAATAAACTCAACTAAAGCAGTGATGACACCCACCTAGAACACTAGAGGGAAACATAATGTGTCTATGGAGTCCAAAACAACTAACAAGGTTTATCCTTGTTTTTTGTTTCTTCTGTTTTACTTTTATAACTTTTATTTCTGGGTAGGATATATCAACGCCATTTTTAAGTTCGATCTCGAAGTAGCTAAATCGTGCTTTTGAATCTTTTTCTTGTTTTTTTACAATTCTCATTGGTCTGTTATCCCCTTTTATAGGGTTAATCTTTTTTTGTCCAATTCTTTCTACCGCCTGATGTTTTTGAGTGAGTTACTCTATGAAATACATAAGTATTTCCCTCCTCATCAACAATATATGCAGGATGATTGTTTTTAAAATAAATTCTAAAGTGCCTTCTAAATTTATTCATATTCTTCTCCTTTTGTTATGTGTTTTTGGTTTTTAAAATTAGGCATACTTCGCCCTCCTCTACTAACTTAATTCGAAAAAAAGTCAGGTTTTTGCACTTACCTGACTTTTTTATCTAAAGATAAATAAATTTTTAATTGAGTCTATTCAATTTCGGAAACTCGTCTAGCGTGACGTCCGCCTTCGTGTTCTGTTTTTAAGAAGATATCTACTCTTCTAAGAACATCATCGAGTTCCATAAATGATTGACCGAAAGCAATCATATTTGCATCGTTATGTTGTCTCATTAAACGAGCAACATCATCGTTATAAGCTAATCCACAGCGGATTCCTTTTACTTTATTCGCAGCAATCGAAATTCCTTCTCCAGATGAACAAACCAGGACACCATAATCAGCTTCTTTTTTAGCTACTTTTTCAGCTGCTGCTCTTCCAAAGATTGGATAGTCACAAGAATCTTTTGTGTATGTTCCAACATCTTCACATACATGACCTTGTTCTTCTAAATGTTTTTTAATTGCGAGCTTGTACTCTAGACCAGCATGGTCACTACCTAATACGATTCTCATTTCTTTCCCTCCAATACTTTGAAAATATCTTGTTTGGTTATATAACCTTCACGAATTATTTTGACATCTTCGCCAATAATTACAATTGTTGATGGAATGTTACTAACAGATTCTCCTTCTATTACAGCATCAATTTCACCATTAAATGCATGACAAACATCTTTCGAATTAGTTAATGGTGGCTCGTTATGTCTATTTGCCGATGGGACAAGTAAAGGTTTGCCAACTTCGTGAATTAAATCTTGTACCAATTTATAATCTGGAACACGAATTCCAACCATTCCTTCTTTTGAAACAACCCAGCTTGGTAAATTCTCTTTTGCTTTTAAAATAACCGTGAATTGACCAGGAAAAAATTCTTTTATGAGTTTTCTTGCACGCTCATCAACATACGCGTATTTTTCAATATCCATCGGATCGGCGCACATTAAAGTAAACGGTTGAGCGGGTGGTCTTCTTTTAACTTCGATTAGTCTTTTATATGCCTTCTCATCATCGTAAACAACACCAAAACCAAACACGGTTTCAGTTGGAAAAGCAATTAATCCTCCTTTTTGGAGAATCTTGCTTCCTTGTTTAAAGTTTTTCTGAGAAATGTTTTTCATATCAAATATTTTAGTCAATTTTACTTAATGAACAAATTCTAAATTTGTCATTGAT
>JAFSMX010000035.1 GCA_017447725.1 Bacilli bacterium | reverse complement strand
CTATTGCTTCTGGTAAGGTACGTAAATACGTTACCGACTTCCCAAATTACAAAACAGCTAATATGGATGGAGTCGTTGCTATCTCTCACTTAGGCGCTTCAACTGAAGAAGCCGAAGATAACTGTGCGATGATGGCTGCTAAACAAGTCGTTGATTATGTTGAAAACGGAAACATCATTAATTCTGTGAACTACCCACGACTTGATTTAGGCAAAAAAGAAGGAACACGTGTTGTCGTTCTTTATGAAGCCGAAGCTGAAAAAGCAGTTAAAGAAGTCATCTCTAAAGCTGATGCTACAAAACTAGTTTGTGGCGTAAAGGGTGCTTTCGGAGCAACCTTAGCCGAAGTTAAAGGCAAGGTTGACGAATCCGCTTTAAAAGCCATTGCCGGCGTAAAGAGAGTTCGTGTTATTTAATTAAAAAATTTCAATAAAAAAAGTTGACCGTCAAAAGTCAACTTTTTTGTGAAATAACCAGCAATTCTCGGTTATTTAATAATTGTTCCTGCTTTTAATTCAACGGCTAAAT
The DNA here is from genome assembly GCA_017447725.1 of Bacilli bacterium. Classification (GTDB taxonomy): domain Bacteria; phylum Bacillota_I; class Bacilli_A; order RFN20; family CAG-826; genus Fiminaster. The sequence continues at coordinate 20,517 of JAFSMX010000035.1, read as the reverse complement.
TTGCTTTTTCTAAGGATGAAATAATCGCTGTTTTGCCAGGTTTTTCGTTTAAGAATTTCACACAGGCATTTACCTTTGGATACATGCTTCCTTTAGCAAAGTAATCTGTTTTTAAATATTCTTCCATTTCCGCTTTAGAAACACGTTCGAGTTTCTTTTCATCTGGCTTACGGAAGTTAATATAGACATTATCAACAGCTGTTAAGATAACAAGATAGTCAGCGTCAACAAGAGCAGCAACTTTTGCGGATGCATAGTCTTTATCGATAACTGCGGCGATACCTTCTAAGTGATCCCCATTTTTAATTACCGGAATTCCACCTCCGCCAGCACAGATAACAACATCACCTGCTTTAACAAGACGGGAAATGGATTCTTTTTCCACAACATCAACCGGAAGTGGTGAAGCAACAACTCTTCTCCAACCACGACCAGCATCTTCTTTCATCGTATAGCCTTTTTCAGCAGCAATTTTCTTTGCTTCTTCTTCGCTATAGAATGCTCCAACTGGTTTCGATGGAGATTTGAAAAGTGGATCATCCTTATCAACAAGCACTTGTGTGACAACAGTGGCAACGTTTCTTTGAATACCTTCATCTTTAAGTGCATTTTGAATGGCGTTTTGAATATGGAAACCAATATAACCTTGGCTCATAGCTCCACATTCTGGGAATGGCATATCTGGAGCAGAAGTTGATTCAGTAAAAGCAAGATTAATCATGCCTACTTGTGGTCCGTTTCCGTGGACAATCACAACTTCATTTCCAAGTTTAATCAAGTGGACAATGCTTTTTGCAACACCCTTTAGAAGAGCCTTTTGCTCTTCGGCGTTGTTGCCTAGTGCATTGCCTCCTAATGAGACAACATAACGTGACATTTTTCTACCTCTTTCGTACTTCAATATTATACAAAATCTATAGCAAAACACGCATATATTTGCATAATTTATTTTTGTTTTTATGCGCTTGCTTGATAGCGAGCGCTTGCTCGTGTAAAATATTTTATATATTTTGGATAAGATTGTATGCTAGGAATTATTCTCGCAGGCGGTTATTCCAACCGGGCAAAACTCAATAAGATGGTTTTAGAGTTTAAAGGCGAACCATTAATTTGTCATACATTTAAAACAATGCGACCTTTTGTAGACCGCGTTGTTGTTGTGACTGGTCGCTATGACGCTGAGCTTAGAGAAATTCTTCATCAATATGATGTTGAATTTGTCTACAACAAGAATTACGAATTAGGAATGTTTTCTTCTGTGCTAACTGGAGTTAGTAAAGCACATGATGAAGACATTCTTTTAATTCCAGGAGATATTCCAAACGTTTCTAGCAAGACTTATGAAACAATCTTACATTCTAAAGGCATGGTTCGTGTTCCAACCTATAAAGGTAAAACCGGTCATCCTCTTTTTATTGAGAATCATTTACTTTCTTTATTAAAGAATGAACCAGTTGAATCGAATCTACATGCTTTTTTAGATCAAAACAAAGACAAAGTTGTTGAGGTAGAGGTTAATGATCCATTTATCAATTTTGATGTTGATACGATGGAAGACTATGAAAAACTTCTTACCTTGACAGAAAGGAAGTAAACATGAAAGTAAACGAATATGTTCGTGCAGATTCTTTAGAAGAAGCATACTCCCTCAAGAAATCATCACCAAAAAATAAAATTCTTGGTGGTGGTTTATGGTTAAAGAAAGGAAATGGCGACGTCGACAAACTAATTGATCTTTCTCGTTTAGGTTTAGGCCAAATTAAAGAAGAAAAAGATTATGTTTCAGTTGGCGCGATGGTTACTCAAAGAGCTTTTGAAACCTCTCCAATTATTAAAAAGATTGGTGGCGGAGTTCTCTCTGATGCGGTTCATCAAATCATGGGTCCAGCTTTCCGCAATAGCGCCACAATTGGTGGTTCCGTTTACGGAAAATATGGATTCTCCGATGTGATTACTGTTCTTCTTGGATTTAAAGTCGATTTAGTTTTCTATCCAGAAGAAGTGATCTCACTTGATGAATACGTGAAAAAACCAGGATTTGCCGATGGAATTCTAACTGAGGTTCGTATTTACAAGAGTTCCGCTAAATCTTTCTTTAAGAAAGTTAAAATGACTGCTCTAGATTACCCAATTCTCAATGTCTGTGTCACTAAAGACAAAGATTACCGAATTGTGGTTGGTTCTCGCCCATTAGTCGCATATTTATGCGAAGGTGCGATGAAATATTTAAATGAAGGTGGCAAAGATATTGATCAAGCCGTTGAGCTTGCTATGCAAGAGTTAAAACTTGGTGACTCAATGAGCACCAAATGTGAATACCGAAGTCATCTCGCCCGTGTTTACTTAAAACGTGCTTTAGAGGAGGTTAAATAAATGGAAGTCAAATTCAATTTAAATGGTTTAGATGTTGTCTACCACGTTAAACCAGGTGAATACCTTCTAGATTCACTTCGCACTAACGGAGTCAAATCAGTTAAGAAAGGTTGTAACGCCTCCGCTTGCGGAGCTTGTACAGTTCTAGTTGATGGAAAACCAACTCTATCTTGTTCTGTTTTGACAGCTTCAATTGAAGGAAAGAAAGTCATGACTGTTGAATCTATCCAAGAAGAAGCTGCTCAACTTTCCGAATATTTTGCTAAAGAAGGCGCCGACCAATGCGGATATTGCTCAGCAGCACTTGCCCTAGTTGTTCACGCCTTAAAAGAAGAAAACCCACATCCAACTCGTCAAGAAATTAATGATTACTTAGTTGGAAACTTATGTCGTTGTACTGGTTTACAAAGCCAAGGCAACGCTGTCGAAAAATATCTTGGAGGTAAGAAATAATGAAAAAGAATTTCCGTGTTGTTAATAACGTTACTCCAAGTATTGATGGCAAAGGCTTAATGCAAGGTCGTTCTTTCTATACTGATGATCTTGCTCAACAAAACTCCTTAGTCATTAAGTTACTAAGAAGTCCACACGCTTTTGCTCGTATTAAATCAATCGATGTTAGTGAAGCTGAAAAAGTTCCTGGTGTTGCTTGTATTCTCACTAAAGATAACGTTCCCCACGTTCCATTTACTCGTGCTGGACAAGGTTATCCAGAACCATCTCCACATGATAAGTTCATCTTCGATGACTATGCTCGTTATGTTGGCGATGAAGTCGCTGCTGTTGCTGCAGTTAGCGAAGAAATTGCTTTAGAAGCAATGAAGAAAATCAAAGTTGATTATGAAGTTCTTGAACCAGTTCTCGATTTTGAAAAAGCATATGAAAATAAATCCGTTATCCACCCAGAAGAGGGCATTCATGAAATGTTCCCAATTGGTTTTGATCCAAAGAAGAACTTAGCTGCCTCCTATGAGATGGAAGTCGGTAATGTTGATGAAGAATTAAAGAAATGTGACTACATTGTTGAAGACACTTTCTATTCTCAAGCCCAAGCTCACGCGATGCTTGAGCCTCACACATGTAATGCTCGACTTGATGAACATAACCGTTTAGTTGTTTATTCAACGACCCAAACTCCATTCCATATGAGAAGAATTATGTCTAAGACATTAGGCCTTCCTGTCGAAAAGATTCGTGTTATTAAACCGCGTGTCGGTGGTGGATTTGGTGGGAAGCAAGCTTTCCATGGTGAAATGTTCTGTGCGTTAGTTACATTACGAACAAAGAAACCAAGTAAGTGCGTCTTCACTCGTGAAGAAGTCTTTGGTTGTTCATACACACGCCACCCAATGAAAATTACTCTTAAAGTTGGCGCAACAAAGGATGGTATTATTCAAGCCATTGATTGCCGTGCTTTAAGTGATACTGGTGCTTATGGTGAACACGCCTTAACAGTCTTTATGATTGTTGGTTCGAAAGTTCTTCCTTTATATAACAAAGTTAAGGCTGTGAAATTTGGTGGTCACGTTGTTTATACCAACCACGTTTCTGCTGGTGCCTATCGTGGATACGGTGCTATTCAAGGAAACTACGCTGTTGAATCCATGATTGATGAACTCGCCGAAAAGATGGGTATGGATCCAATCAAACTTCGCGAACTAAACTCAATGAAAGAAAAAGAAACCTCCCCAATCTTTGAAATTATGGGTGAAGGTACAGAAGGTACCGCGATGATTATGGAAAGCTGCAAACTTCCATATTGTATTAAACGCGGTCGTGAACTCATTGAATGGGACAAGAAGTGGCCAAGAAAAGAAGTCGGACCACACAAAGTTCGTTCAGTTGGCTGCGCTATTGCTATGCAAGGTTCTGGCATTCCATTCTTAGACATGGGTTCTTGTACAATCAAACTTAATGATGGTGGCTCTTACATGGTCACTGTTGGTGCGACCGATATTGGCCAAGGTTCCGATACAATGATTGCTCAAATTGTTGCCGAAGAACTTCAAACCACTGTTGATAAAGTCATTATCTATTCTTCTGATACAGATTTAACTCCATACGATTGTGGCGCTTATGCATCTTCCACAACTTATGTTAGTGGTAATACTGCATGGAACGCTGCATCAAAGATGAGAGAAAGACTTGTTAAAGAAGCTGCCGAATACATGAATGTGAAAGTCGGCACAGTCGAATTTGACGGTAAGATGTTTACATCTGGTGAAAAATCTCTCTCCTTAGAAGATTTAGCTACTAATCGTTTATATAACCAAGACACCCGTCAAATCGCTGTTACCGAATCCTTCCACGGACATGTTTCTCCACCTCCATTTATGGCAGCGTTTGGCGAATTTGAATTCGATACAGAAACATTCGAATACAAGATGATTAAGTACGTCACAGTAACTGACTGTGGTACAACAATTAACCCAATGCTTGCCAAAGGCCAAGTCGAAGGTGGAATTATCCAAGGTTATGGAATGGCCTCTACTGAAGAAGTCATTTATAACGACAAAGGAAAACTATTAACAACAAACTTCGATGTCTATCACATTCCAACCCGTGCAGAGGTTGGCGAATTAGTCACCGAATTTGCTGACTCATATGAACCAACAGGACCATTTGGTGCGAAATCTGTTGGTGAAATTGGTATTGATACTCCACCAGCTGTTTTGTGTAACGCTGTCTACAACGCCTTTGGCGTAAGAGTCCATCACTTACCAATTACTCCTGAAAGAATCTTTAAGGCAGTTAAAGAAAGGAAATAATGAACGACTTATTAGTAAAGAATGGATTAGTTTGGGTTGACCACAAATGGCAAAACGTCAATGTGGCTGTTTTAGGTGAGAAAATTTCTTACGTTGGAACAGAGGAAGTCGAAGCTAAAGAAGTTCTTGATGTTAAAGGAAAAAAAGTCCTACCTGGATTAATTGATCCACATGTTCATTTTGAACTAAAATGCGGAAGATTAACGTCGGTGGATGACTTTTATAGTGGTTCAGTTTGTGCCGCTTATGGTGGTGTAACAACCATTGTTGATTTTCTTGACCCAACAAGTAACGCCAAAGATTTAGAGAAGTCGTTCTATGAACGTCTTGAACTCGCGAAGAAGTCGCTAATTGACTATCACATGCACGCTTGCATTAAGATGCCAAATGGCGATTTAGAAGAGTACGTCAAAACTGTTGTTAAACTCGGAATGAGGACAATTAAGTTGTTTACAACTTATAGTGATACTGGTCGACGAACCTATGAGGAAGATATTGAAAAATTATTACGTCTTTCTAAGAAGTACAACGTTCTTATCGAGGCGCACATTGAAAACGATGATCTAATTGATCTTCGTGATTCTTACACCTACAAAGATTTACCAGTCTCTCGCCCATCAATGAGCGAAACAAGTGAAGCGTTAAAACTCGCCAAGCTTGTTCGTGAAACTGGCGGAAACTTCTACATGGTTCATTGCTCAAGCGGTGAAACATTAAAAGCTCTAAAAGAACAATTCTCAGACATTCTAAATAAGAATTTCTTTGTTGAAAGTTGTCCGCAATATTTCATCTTTAATAACTCTGTTTTAGAAGGTGAGAATGGAAAACTCTTTACGTTTGCACCTCCACTAAGGAGTGAAAGAGAACGACAACTATTAACCGCTTACTATAAGGATGTTAAAACAATTGGTACTGACCATTGTGCATTTATGAAGAAAGATAAAGATTATCAAACTCTAAAAGGATTCCCTCTTGGTGTTGGAGGAGTTGAGCATTCTTTCTCAACAATGTATCGACGTTTTGGTGATGAAATCATTGACAAAATGTCATTTAATTCTGCAAAAATCCAAGATTTCCCAACTAAAGGAGAAATCAAAGTCGGAATGGATGCAGATTTGTCGGTGTTTTCAGAAAAAGAAGACTATTTTGAAAATGAAAACCACGGAACCTGTGATTACTCCATTTATGATGGAATTCTTGGTTCTGGTGAATTTGAAACAGTGCTTGTTCGTGGACAATTTGTGTTAAAAAATCGAAAAATTGTTCCACATCAGGGAAAGAACTTAAATTGTGGGGAGGTTAAATAATGAAAGCAATCATTAATGCTCGAATTTATGACTACAAAAACTACATCGAATGCGGTTATCTACTTTTTGATGAGAAAATCGTGAAATGTGGCCCAATGAGTGAATTCCCTAAAGGCGAATATCAATCAGTCGAAGATTATAAAGGCGACTTACTTCTCCCTACATTTGTGTGTGCCCACGCTCACATATATTCGATTTTTGCTAGAGGTCTTGCTTTACCGTTTAATCCGAAAAACTTCCAGCAAATCTTGGATCAAATGTGGTGGAAGATTGATGCAAAACTTGTTAATCAAGAAACTTACTATTCCGCAATTTGTGCTGGTGAAGAATTCCTTTTAAACGGTGTAACATCAGTTATTGACCACCATGCATCCGGAGAAGTTATTGGTTCTTTGAAGTCTTTAAGAAAAGCTTTTGTAGGACCACTCAAAATGCATGGAATCTTCTGCTTTGAAACAAGCGATCGTTATAACGTTAGCGATTGTATTAAAGAAAACAAAAGCTTTGCCAAACGTTATCCTGGTGAAGGTTTATTTGGATTGCATGCTTCAATGTCGCTATCAAACGCGACACTTAGAAGAGTTGCTAAAGCACAAAACGGAGTTCCTTTACACGTGCATGTTGCTGAGGCACTAGATGATGAATTAGATTCAGAAGAAAAATACAAAAAGCCAATCATTAAACGCTTTGATGATTTTGGATTACTTGTTCCAAACTCCTTAATTGTTCATGGTGTTCATCTTAATGATGAAGAACTGCAAATTATTAAGGAAAGAGGCTGCTATATGGTTGTTAATACAACATCCAATATGAACAATGCCGTCGGTCTTCCAAATGTCCGTAAATATTTAGATTATGGCATTCCAGTTATGGTTGGAAACGACGGTTTAAGTTCCAACATGGCTAACGAATATAACAACGTTCTTTATACTGGTCATTTGAAGAGTGAATCTCCTTTAGGTATTGGCCTTGGAGATGTTCATCAAATGATTGAAAACTCTTATAAATATGTCGGAGATAGTTTAGGTTTAAAACTTGGAAAATTTGAGAAAGGTTATGAAGCTGACTTTATGCGTGTGAAGTATACTCCATTTACAAAAATGGATGCATCAAATGCACTTGGTCATCTCTTCTACGGATTATTCCCGGCTTTAAAACCAAGCGATGTCTATACTGCTGGTACAAAACGTGTTAAAGATTACAAAATCACCAGCAAAAAGCTTATTAATGAAGTTATTGAAGCTCGCAAATTCGCGAGTAATTTATGGTCCAAAGTGAAGGAGGAATAACGATGGATATTTCAACAAAATTTGATGGGTTAAAACTAGAAAACCCACTCATGCCAGCTGCCGGCCCACTTGTTGGTGACGCCGAGAAAATGCTCTGGTTAGAACAAGTCGCTGGACTTGGTGCGATTGTCTCGAAAACAATCTCAACAAAGGATGCTCACATCCCACACCCATGTATTTATGGTGATCGTGATTACATCATGAACTGTGAATTATGGACTGAATATACTAAAGAAAAGTGGCTCAATGAGTTCTTACCATATTACAAAAAGAAGTCAGTTGGTAAACCTCTTATCATTTCAGTTGGTTATACCAAAGAAGATATGGAAGTTCTAATTCCTCTTCTTGATAAATTTGCTGATGCATTTGAAGTTTCTACTCACTATGTTGGAAACGACTTGAATGCACTTGGCGAAACTGTTGCTACAATTCGTAAGCACACCAAGAAACCATTCTATATGAAAATTAGTGCCCACATGCCAGATCCAGAAGGTTTTGCTCATACAATTAAAGCTAATGGTGCTAATGGTGTTGTGGCTGTTAACTCCCTAGGTCCTTCAATGAAGATTGACATTGCATCACGTAGCATTATCTACGGAAATGCAAAAGGTTTTGCTTGGACCAGTGGACCTTATATTAAGAACATTGCTTTAGCAACTGTTTATACAATTAAACAAGCCGAGCCATCGTTAACCGTAATTGGTGTCGGCGGAATTGCTTCAGCTAGCGACGTTATTGAATTCCTTCTCGCTGGCGCAAGCGGTGTTCAAATGCTCTCGGCAGCAATGCTTAGAGGTAAAGAACTTTATGCCAAGATTCTTGCTGACCTTCCAGCAACTCTTGAAAAATATGGATTTAAATCTGTCCAAGAAGTTATTGATACTCAATTAGAAAACCATGCCATGTTTGGTATGGGGGACACGCCAAAACTTGATGCCAGTAAGTGTACAGGTTGTGGAACATGTTCTAGAGTTTGTCCATACTTCGCCATTGAAATGGATGGTAAACCAAAATTCAACAGTGAGAAATGTTTCCGCTGTGGACTTTGTGTTTCTAAGTGTCCAGTTAAAGCTCTCACATACACAAAGGTGGAAGAATAATGGAATTTTATAAGTCAAGTACACCAAAAATTGACTTCCCTGAAAAGATCCGCGGAGAAGCAAAGTTTACTGATGACTTTGTGTTACCAGGAATGCTTTATGCTCAAACCGTAAGATCAACAATTGCTAAAGGAAAGATAAAGGAAATCAAACTGCCTGAACTTCCAGAAGGTTATTATTGGATTTCAGCAAAAGATATTCCTGGTGAAAACGTTGTTAATATTATCTTCTCCGATTGGCCAATTTTTGCTGACAAAGAAGTTAATTATGTCGGTGAACCAATTGGTTTATTTGTTGGAGAAAATAAAGAGGTTTTGCACAAATTATGCCAGCAAATCTCGGTTATTTATGAAGAAGAAAAACCAGTTTTCGATCTGTTGAATTCATATATTCATAAAGAATTTACAAAAGGAAATTTTTCTAAGGCTGAGAAAAACGCTGTTAAAACAATTAAAGAAACCTATGAGACCGGTTATCAAGAACAAGCCTACATCGAACCTCAAGGTATTCTTTGCTATATCGATGAGGATGACAAGTTCTATTTAACTGGTTCAATGCAATGTCCATTCTACATTAGAAAGGCTGTTGCCCGAGCCCTTAATATTGCTCCAGAAAAAGTTCGTGTTAAACAACCTGCTGTTGGTGGAGCATTTGGTGGTAAAGAGCACTATCCAAGCTTAACAGGTTCACAACTTGCCGTAGCGGTGAATAAAATTCATCGTCCAGTGAAGATGTGTTTTGAACGTTTTGAAGATATTGCTTATACAACAAAACGTCACCCATCAGTTTCAACATACGAAGCATTTATCGGTAAGAATAACGAAATTCTTGGTTTAAGGATTCGTGTCAAACTTAATGGTGGTGCCTACAAAGGCTGCTCTGGTGTTGTCTTATCACGTGCACTCATCGCTTCATGCAATGCATACGTATTTGATAACCTAGATGTGGCTGGAGATGTTTATTGCACAAATACCGTTCCGACTGCCGCGTTCCGTGGATTTGGTGCTCCACAAACAATCTTTGCAATGGAAATGTTTATCCATCACATTGCTAAAGAACTTGGAGTTGATCCATTACAGTTAAGAATGAAATACCTTGCAAAACAAGGAGATATTACAACAAATTCTGGTGAATTCCATGACCCAATTGTTCTTCCTCAGTTATTAGATAAAGCCATGGAAATGTCCGACTACAAACGCAAAGTAGTTGAATACACTAAACCAGGCTCTAACAAAGGAATCGGTATGTCCTTATTCCTTCACGGATGTGGATTTACTGGTTCAGGCGAATCAACAATTATTAATGGCAAAGTCAAACTCATTAAAGATGAGAATGATCATGTTCATGTTTATGCTTCAAGTGCTGACTTTGGTCAAGGAAACCGTACAACATTAGCACGTATCGTGTCTAACACTCTTGGTTTACCAGCTGAACAATGCACAATGGAAGCGGCTGATACCGATCACACTCCCGACTCCGGACCAACCGCAGCTTCTAGAACAATTATTATTGTTGGTTTCCTAATGGAAAAAGCCGCTAAACAATTAAAGAAAATCTGGTAGAGTGGAGTTCGACAAGAACATGTTGAAAGTTATGTCGGACCTAGTTATATCCACTGGGATGAAGACACCATGCAAGGTGACGCTTATCCATCTTATTCTTGGGGTGTCAACATTGTTGAAGTCTCATTTGATCCAGTAACCTACCAAATTAAAGTTGATCATTGCTGGTCAACTTATGATGTTGGTCGAGTTGTTGATGAACGTATTGCCGTTGGCCAAGCTGATGGAGGATTACTCCAAGGTTTAGGTTATGGTTATCTTGAGCACATGGGAATTAAAGATGGTAAATTCCGCAATCGTTCATTATCCGACTACATTATTCCGACATTCGAAGATGCTCCTCCTATGGAGACAGCATTTATTGATAACCCATTTATTTATGGTGCTAATGGTGCCAAAGGAATGGGCGAATTAACTCTCGTTGGTGGAGCTCCAGCGATTGCACTTGCCATTGAACAAGCAATCGGTCACAAGGTGAATAAGATTCCTGCTACACCAGAATATATCATGGAGGTGATTAATCATGACAAGCATTAAGTTTCGATTAAATGGCAAAGATGTTGCTGTTGATTTAGACCCAAGCATGCGTTTAATTGATGTCCTTCGTGATCATTTCTCCTTAAAAGGAGTGAAAGAAGGTTGTGGCGAAGGATCTTGTGGAGCCTGCGTTGTTTTAATGGATGGATATTCAGTAAATAGCTGCTTACTTCCATTAGCCAACGTTGAAGGTCACGAGATTGTTACTATTGAAGGTTTCAAAGAAACCAAACAATTTGACGTTTTACAAAAAGCATTCGCTGAAGTTGGAGGATCTCAATGTGGATTCTGCTCTCCAGGAATGATTATTGCTGCTCAATCTCTGCTTTCTCATAATCCTCATCCAACCGAGGAAGAGATTAAAGCACATATGAGTGGTAATTTATGTCGCTGCACTGGTTATCAAGCTATTGTTCAAGCGGTAGAAATTGCTAGTAAGAAAGGAGCTGGATTATGGTAGAAAAGAAAATTGCTTATACCAAAAAAGAAGCTCTCGACTTTTTAGCTAACCATGATGCCTACATCGTTGCCGGTGGAAGCGACATGATGGTTATCAAAAAGAATGTTGCCGGTTATGCTCCTTTATTTGATAAAGATGTTTTATATGTTTCACATATTAAGGAACTAGCAAACATCTATGAAGACAAAGATGGTGTTCACATTGGTGCTACAGCAACAATGCATGAAATTGAACACCATAAACTTTGTCCTTCTTTATTAAGAAAAGCGATTAGTGAAGTTGCTTCAACAAACATTCGTCATTTCTGTACACTTGCGGGAAATATCGCGAACGCATCTCCAGCCGGTGACACAATTGTTATCGACGCTCTTCTTGATGCGAAAGTGAAACTCGAATCCGTTGATGGAGTTCGTTTAGTTGATGCTAAAGATTTTGTTCTTGGCGTTCGTAAAATCGATCGTCATCCAAACGAATTAATTACGGAACTTATTTTCCCAAAAATTGAATACACTGGTGAACTTTGGTTCAAGGTTGGTTCACGCCGAGCTGACTCAATTTCTAAGGTTTCCTTTGCTGGTTATTATGAAGTGAAGAAGAACGTTGTTACTAAGTTCGCTTGTTGCTTCGGTGCTGTCTCGATTCGTCCAGCAAGAAGCAAAGAACTTGAAGCAAAAGTTGTTGGTCTTTCATTAGAGGAGTTAAAAGCAAAACAACCAGAAATTGCTGGTGATTTTGCGCAAATTATCGCTCCAATTGATGACCAACGAAGTAATAAAGAATATCGTCAAACAGTCGCGATGAACATCTTTAATAAGTTCATTGATGACATTGTTGGAGGTGCAAAATAATGAGTTACATTAAAGGTTATAAATGCACTCTTTGTGGAGCCGAATTTAAAGAAGGCGAAGTTTCTCTTACTTGTCCACATTGTGGCGAAAAAGGCATTCTTGATGTTGTCTATGATTACGACGCATTAAAGAAAGTTTTAACTCGTGAATATTTTGAAAAAAAACGTAACTACTCCATGTGGCGTTATGCCCCAATTATGGGTATTCAAGAAGACCACATTGATGAAATGTTGCGAGTCGGATGGACCCCACTTTATCGAGCTCATCGTCTTGAAAAAGAACTTGGAGTAAAAGAACTCTACGTCAAAGACGACGGATTAAATCCAAGTGGTTCATCTAAGGATAGAGCTAGTGGAGTAGCAGTTTTAAAAGCTATTGAAGCAGGCGCAAAAACAATTGCATGTTCTTCAACAGGTAATGCTGCTTCTAGCTGTGCTTGCCAGGCGGCACACATGGGATTAAATGCAGTTATTTTTGTTCCAAAACGTGCTCCAATTGGCAAAGCAACTCAAATTTGTTTATACGGCGCTACTTTAGTTAAGGTTGATGGCGACTACAAAGCCGCTTTCCAACTTTCTAAACAAGCGATCGATAAATACGGATGGTACAACCGTAATGCTGCCATCAACCCATTCATGGTCGAAGGAAAGAAAACTGTCTCAATGGAAATTGCTGAACAGCTGAACTTTGAACCAACTGATTGGGTCGCTGTATCTGTTGGTGACGGATGCACAGTTGGCGGCGTTTATAAGGGTTTTGCGGAGTTTTTTAAGTTAGGTTTGATTAAAAAAGTTCCGAAAATCCTTGGTGTTCAATCAACTGGATGTGCTCCATTTGTGATTGCTTCTAAGACTGGCGAACCACTCAAAGAAGCTGATGAAAACACCCTTGCCGATTCGATTGCTGTCGGAATTCCAAGAAACCCAGTAAAAGCACAAAATGCGATAAAATTATCGCATGGGGCTTGGATTTCTGTACCAGACAGTGATATTATTAAAGCCATGTCGCTACTTGGAAGAACCGAAGGAATCTTCGGTGAACCAGCTGGTGTGGCCGCAATAGCCGGCATTAAGAAAGCAGTGAAACAAGGAATTATTAAACCTGGTGAAACTGTGACAACCATTGTGACTGGTAATGGTCTAAAAGATCCAGTCAACGGTCAAAAGGCGGTATCCATGCCTGAACCGATGAAACCAAACCTTGAAGAATTGGATAAATTTTTGAAAGAAAAAGGAGCTATTTAGTATGTCAAAAATTCCATTTGGGCCAACGTATGATGAGATGCTTAATCCATCACACCAAGACCCAGAAGTGAGAGCTAAGGCACTCAAAGCGATCAAAGAGAATGAACTTGATCCAATTAACCTCTTCAACATTACTTGGAAAAACGAAAAAGATGAGGTTAACAAAATTGTCTTACCAAAAGCCTTAACTGGTGTTGACGCCAACATTGTCGTCTTATTTGGTAAGAACTTCCCATCTGGTTCCCACAAAGTGGGTCCAGCTTATTCCACACTTATGGAAGGTTGTGTGGATGGGGAAATTATTCCAGGAAAACACACAATTCTTGGACCATCAACTGGCAACTTCGGTATCGGTGTTAGCTACATTACAAACTTAATGAAGTATGACGCCATCGTTATCATGCCAGACAACATGTCGAAAGAAAGATATGAACGTATCTCAAAATACGGAGCCAAACTCGATTTAACTCCAGGTTCCGAATCAGACGTTATTCTTACTCTCGAAAGAACTTACGAATTAAAGAAGAATCCAAAAAACAGAACTCTTGCTCAATTCGAACTCTTACCAAATTATCGTTTCCATAGACACGTTACAGGTAATTCCTGTGTTGAAGCGGTCAAAGGTATTGGCAATGGTCGTGTCGCATGTTTCTGTTCAGCGCCAGGTTCAGCAGGAACACTTGCTGCTGGTGATCAAATTAAGAAAGTCTTCCCAGAATGTAAGGTTGTTGCTCTTGAACCACACGAATGTTCAACACTTACCAATGGTGGTTTAGGACAACACCGTATTGAAGGTATCGGCGATAAGATGATTACTCTTATTCATAACGCTTTAACAACAGACTTCATCACTCAAATTATTGATGATGATTGTGTCCGTGGTTTAGCTGTGATCCATGAAGGTGCCAAGATCCTTGAAAAACATGGTGTTCCAGCCAAAGTTGCTAAGGAAATGGAAAACCTCTTCGGTGTTTCCGGTATTTGTAACATCTTAGGTGCCATTAAAATGGCAAAATACCTCAAACTCGGACCAGATGATAACGTTGTGACTATCGCAACAGATTCATTTGACCGTTATCCATCAGTTATTGAAAACTTACACGAACGTGAACTTGAAGTGACTGATAACGTTTTAGACCGTTGGTTCAATGACGTCTTTATGGGAGCTGACACAAATTATGTGTTAGATACTCGTGGTAAAGAAGCCAAAGAAAAACTCTTTAAACAAAAAGAGTCTGACTGGTTAAAATTCGGTTACAAACAAGAATACCTCGACGCGATGAGAAAACCAGAATTCTGGGAAAATGAATATAACAAAGTCTTCGAATACGATAAGAAGATTAAAGAAATGCGCGGAAAGGAAATTAAATAATGAAAATTTCATTTGAAGAAATCCTTAAAAAAGCCGAATCATATCAAAAAGATATGACCAAATTCCTTCGCGATATGGTGAAGATTCCATCTGAATCATGTGGCGAAAAAGAAGTCGTTCTTCGCATTAAAGAAGAAATGCTCAAAGTCGGTTTCGACAAAGTCGACATCGACCCAATGGGTAACGTCTTAGGTTACATTGGCCATGGTAAGCACTTAATCGCTATGGATGCCCACATCGATACAGTTGGTATTGGAGAAATCAAAAACTGGAAATTTGATCCATATGAAGGTTTCGAAGATGAAACTTATATCGGTGGTCGTGGAACAAGTGACCAAGAAGGTGGTATGGCCTCAATGGTTTATGCCGGTAAGATCATTAAAGATCTCGGTCTTGAAGACGACTATACCTTGCTTGTGACTGGCACTGTCCAAGAAGAAGACTGTGATGGTCTTTGCTGGAAGTACATCATTGAGCAAGACAAGATTAAACCAGAATTTGTTGTTTCAACTGAACCAACAAGCTGCCAAATCTATCGTGGACACCGTGGACGTATGGAAATCAAAGTCAACGTTCGTGGTATCTCTTGCCATGGTAGTGCACCAGAACGTGGTGATAACGCCATTTATAAAATGGCTGACATCATTAAAGACATTGAAAAACTCAATGAAACTGGTTTAGCCTATGACCCATTCCTCGGTAAAGGAACTGTCACAATTTCCCAAATCTTCCACAAGTCTCCAAGCCGTTGCGCTGTCGCTGATGGCTGCTGGATTTCTCTCGATCGTCGTTTAACAGTCGGAGAAAACGATAAGACTTCCATTGCGGAAATTGAAAATTTACCAAGTGTGAAACGTGCGAAAGCAGAAGTTTCAATGTATGATTATGAACGTCCAGCTTATACTGGTCTTGTTTATAAACAAGAATGTTACTTCCCAACCTGGGTTATTCCAGAAGAATCCATTTATGTTCAATCCTTAAAACAAGGTTATGAAGGACTCTTCAAGAAAGCTCCAGTGATTGATAAGTGGACATTCTCAACCAATGGTGTTTCCATTATGGGACGCTTCGGTATTCCTTGCGTTGGCTTTGGTCCAGGCGATGAAAAAGAAGCTCATGCCCCAAATGAAAAGACCAGAAAACACGACTTAGTCGTGTGTGCAGCTCTCTATGCGACAATTCCAGGTCTTTACCTTGAAAACCTCGCTAAACAAAAATAAGGAGATTTAAAAATGGAAAAAATTGCACCAAGATTTGCCGGTCGACATCTCATTACTTTAGAAGATTTTACTAAAGAAGAAATCGACTACATGCTCAAAGTCTCTCATGACTTTAAAGATGCATTCTACGCCAACGAAAAGACCCCATGGTTAGAAGGAAAAACAGGTTTCTTGATGTTCTTTGAACAATCAACAAGAACTCGTAACTCTTTCGAAAGTGGTATGGCTCAACTTGGCGGACACGCCACATTCCTTGATACATCCATGATGCAAATTGCTCATGGTGAATCTGCCAAGGATACCGCGGTTATTCTTTCAAGCTTTGGTCACATGATCGCTTGCCGTTATTGTAACTGGGGCTTAGGAAACAAATACATCCGCGAAATGGCTAAATGGTCCACAGTCCCAATCATTAACTTACAATGTGATTTATATCACCCAATGCAAGCTTTAGCTGACTTAATGACCATTGAAGATGAATTTGGAAAAACCAAGAACTTAAAAGTTTCTGTTATTTGGGCGATGGCCACAACTCACAAGAAACCAATTTCTGTTCCAGTGAGCCAAGTTCTCTTATTCCCACGCTATGGTATCGATGTTACCTTAGCCTATCCAGAAGGTTATGATTTACCAGACTGGGTTATCGAAAAAGCCCGCAAAAACGCCGCTGAAAATGGTGGTTCATTAACCATTACTCACGACATGGATGCCGCTTATAAAGATGCTGATGTCGTCTTCCCAAAGAACTGGGGTTCTTGGGTCACCAACCAATCAACCACAGTTGTTGATGATGCATTACTTGCTCTTAAAGCATGGAAGTGTACACCAGAAAAAATGGCTTTAGCCAAACCAACCTGTCGTTACATGCACGCCCTTCCAGCCGATCGTGTGAACGAAGTTGTTGATGAGGTTATCGACGGACCACAATCAGTGGTTTATCAAGAAGCCGAGAACAGAATCCACACAGCTAAAGCTGTTATGGCATTATTTGTTCACGATAAGCTCCCAAGTGATCGCCGTTAATTAGCTCCAAAACATAAATACTAGCGAGTTCCTCACCGAACTCGCTTTTATTTTAGAAAAATAATGCTATAATTTTGTCGCTATGAAATCCCTAAAGTATCTTTATCGTATTGGTTATGGACCAAGTTCTTCCCATTCGATTGCTCCTTATCGAGCAGCGAAATATTTTCGTAAGAACTATCCTGATGTAGTTAGTTATGATGTTTATCTTTATGGTTCTTTTGCTTTAACCGGGAAAGGTCACTTAACTGATAAAACAATTCAACAAACTTTAGATCCAATTCCAACGACAATTCACTTCGATATTAAAACCCCTGTTTCTCATCCAAACACGATGAAGTTTGTGCTTCATTTTGCTGATGGTCATACACTTGAAAAAACCGCTATCTCAACTGGTGGTGGAGCACTCCAAATTGAAGGCGAAGTCGATGAGTATGAACAAGAGGTTTATCCAGAGAAGAATTTTGCCGAAATATCCAAGATTTGCGGTGAAAATGGCTGGGATTTAGTTGATTATGTCCGCCATTATGAAGGGGATGAAATCTTCAAATATTTAGAAAAAGTTTTCAACCAAATGATGGAGACAATTGATAGTGGTTTAAGAAAGGAAGGAGAGCTTCCTGGACCACTTCATGTCAAACGTCGTGCAAGAAGTTTTTTGACTCCAAAAGCCGAGACCGAAACAAGCATCGCTCGTTCATATCGATTAATCATCGCATATGCCTTTGCTACTGGCGAGGAAAACGCTAGTGGAAATATGGTTGTTACTGCACCAACATGTGGTGCTGCCGGAACTCTTCCAGCAGTGATGCGTTATTGCTACGACAATTATCACAACCCAATTGAAAAAATGGTCAACGCTTTAGCTGTTGCTGGTGTGATCGGTAACGTTATTAAACAAAACGGATCAATTTCTGGTGCTGTTGCTGGCTGCCAAGCCGAGATTGGCTCGGCCTGTTCTATGGCTGCTGCAGCATTTAGCTACCTTAAAGGTTTAGATTTAGCCACAATTGAATGTGCTGCAGAAGTAGCAATGGAACATTCCTTAGGTTCAACCTGTGACCCAGTTTTAGGTTATGTCCAGATTCCTTGCATCGAACGAAATGCTGTTGCTTCTGAAAGAGCGATTACATCCTGTCGTTTAGCGGAATATGCCTCTGATACACACGAAGTATCATTTGATAGCATTGTTGAAACAATGCTTCGTACTGGAAAAGCCATGAAAAAGAGCTACCGCGAGACATCTCAAGGTGGTCTGGCTGAACAATATTTAAAAACTCATAAATCTCGATAATTCGGATTTATGGTAAAATAAACATAATGAACATCAAAGTTTTTAACTCATTAACGAACAAAGAAGAAATTTTAAGCCCGATTAAACCCGGACAAATTTCGATGTATTGCTGTGGACCAACAGTTTATGGAGACGCTCACGTCGGAAACATCCGACCAGTGATTGTTTTTGACACATTTAGACGTTTCCTTGAGAAGGTTGGCTATGATGTTAAACTCGTGTCTAACTTTACTGATGTTGATGATAAAATCATCAATAAGGCACAAGCTGAAGGTGTTCCAGAACAAGTTATTTCTGAGCGCTATATTGCTGCTTATAAAGACGTTTTAAAACAATTAAATGTTAAACCTCACTACGCTAATCCAAAAGTTACTGAATATATGAGTCAAATCATCAATTATATTGATGAATTAGTCAAAAAAGGTGCTGCATACGAAGTCGACGGTGATGTCTTCTTCCGTATTAGTTCTATTAAGAACTATGGAGAACTACAAAACATCAATGTTGACGACTTAGTTGTTGGCGCTCGTATTGAAGAAAATAGCAAAAAAGAATCTCCATTAGACTTTGTCCTATGGAAGAAAACAAATGTTGGTATCCAATGGGATTCACCATGGGGAAAAGGTCGACCAGGTTGGCATACAGAATGTTGTGTCATGATTAATTCCATCTTTGGTGGAATGATTGATATTCACGGTGGTGGGTTTGATCTAAAGTTCCCACATCACGAAAATGAGATTGCACAAGCTAAAGCACACGATGGTCATCGTATTGCGAATGTTTGGATGCATAACGGCTTTGTAAATTTTGGAAACGAAAAGATGTCCAAATCTTTAGGCAATGTCATTTTGGCTAAAGATGCACTTAAAGAATTTGGACCAAATCTTTTACGTTTACTTATCCTATCGACACATTACCGTGCCCCAGTTCAATTTACTGAAGAAACAATTGCTTCAGCTAAGAATGAACTTAACAAAATTAGCCAAACTTATAAACAAGTCGCTGTGGCTCTTGAGCTTGCCAATGCTAACCTTAATGATGCGAAAGGAAACATTGATAAATTCCTTGAATCATTAGCTGTTGATTTCAACACATCAAATGGTTTTACATGCCTTTATGAAGAGCTTAAAAATGCCAATATTGAATTACGTAAAAATCCGAAAGATATCCAAAAATTGCTGGTGATTTTTGCAAATATCCGCGATATTTTAGATGTCTTTGGGTTAGATGTTAAATACCCTGTTTTAAGTGAAGAAGATAAGGCAATTTATGCGAAATACTTAGCACTTAAAGCAGAGAAAGAATTTGAAGAATCAGATGCCCTTAGAAAGACCTTAATGGAGAAGGGAATCCTCTAAAAAATGAAACGTTGGACGGACACGTCAAAACCTCATCCAATTCTAATTTACGGGAGGATCCCTGTGAAAAGCAGCCTTGAATCAAACAAGGTAAAGAAGCTTTTGGTTCAAAAAGGGTTTTCTGATGAATCTTTGTTAAAGCTTGCTCGAGAGAAAAAAGTTGATGTTGAATTCGTTGACCAACCAATTTTGGCAAGCTTATCAAAGAACGGAAATCATCAGGGTGTTATTGCGGAAGTAGAAGAATACAAATATTCGACATTAGAAAGCATTATCGAAGGATCAAAAGGCAAAAAGCAGCCACTCATTTTGATTCTTGATGAAATTGAAGACCCACATAACTTAGGTGCAATTATTCGATCATGTGATGCTTTTGGTGTGGATGGAATTATTCTTAAGAATCGTAACCAAGTCCAAATCAATATGACTGTGGTAAAAGTTTCTACTGGTGCAACTGACCATGTCAAGATTTGTCAAGTCAGCAACATTTCCAATGCTATCCAGGTGTTAAAGAGGCATGGCTTCTGGATTTATGCCTCCGATGGTTCTGCTAAGACCGACTACGATACGATTAAGTATGATGGGCCAACCGCACTCATCGTCGGTTCTGAAGGAAATGGCATTTCAAGACTCGTTCTCGAAAATTCTGATTTCGTTGTGAAAATCCCAATGCTTGGCCACGTGAACTCATTAAACGTCTCTGTGGCAACAGGTGTATTACTAAGTAATATTAGATCCTCCTTTAAGTAAATAAGGAGGAAT
>JAFSMX010000034.1 GCA_017447725.1 Bacilli bacterium | reverse complement strand
TAGTAAATGTCTAAGAGTAAAGTTAACAAGGTTAAACACATTAATCTCAACGAAATCAAAGATCCTTCATTTTTGAAAAATCTTTCCTATTCTGAGCTTGATGTTTTAGCTGACGACATTCGTAAAGAGATTATCCGCTGTACCGCTAAAAACGGTGGACATCTTTCTAGTAATCTCGGTGTGGTGGAACTAACGATTGCAATTGAGCATTTCTTTGATTTATCAAAGGATAAGCTGATTTTCGACGTTGGTCACCAATGTTATACGCATAAAATCCTTACAGGAAGACCATTAGAAAACTTACGCCAAACAAATGGCATTTCTGGTTTCCAGAAAATTGATGAATCAGTCTATGATTGTTTCGACGCTGGTCACTCATCAACATCACTTTCTGCTGCTAATGGCTTTGCCATCGCTCGTGATTTAAAAGGTGAAAATTATAACGTTATCGCTCTTATCGGTGATGGATCAATTTCTTCTGGATTAGCCTTTGAAGGATTGAACAATTTAGCAACAGGAAAACACAAGGTAGTTATCATTATAAATGATAATGGTATGTCAATTTCTAAGCCAGTTGGCGCTTTATCAAAAACGTTTGGTAAGCTTTCTACAGCCGCTGGATATAACAGAATTAAATATGGTTACCGCCGTGTGATGGTTCGCACTAAAGTGGGCAAGAAGATTTATAATCTTACTCTTCGTATTAAGAACTGGTTTAAACGTCATTTAACATCTCCAAATATCTTTAGTGACATTGGTTTTGCTTATATTGGTCCAGTTGACGGACACAATATTCGCAAGCTTGAAAAAGCGTTCAAACGCGTATCAAATACTGAGAAATCTGTGGTGCTACACGTTTGTACTACCAAAGGTAAAGGTTATGAATTAGCCGAAAACGACATTAAAGGATCTTGGCACGGTGTTGCTCCATTTAAAGTACAAGATGGTGAACCGTTAAAGAGTTCTAAAAATGTGTCTTGGTCCAAAGTTTTTGCTGAATTATCTCTAAAAGAGATGGAAAAACATCAGGATGCTTTCTTAATCTCTCCAGCAACAACAGACGGTGCTGAAATAGATGAAGTTTTAAAACAATTCCTAGAAAGAAGCTTAGACGTCGGCATAGCCGAAGAACACGCAGCAACTCTTTCTGGTGGTTTATCTCGTGGTGGATTCCACCCAATTATTTCGATTTATTCGACATTTATGCAACGTGCATACGATGAAATCGCTCATGATATGGCACGTACAAAAGCTAACGCAACTATCTTGGTTGATCGAGCTGGTTTAGTTGGTCGTGATGGTGAAACACACCAAGGCATCTATGATGCAGCATTCTTATCGACGATTCCTGGAGTGGTTATTACAATGCCTTCATCACGTAAGGAAGCTGAATTTTTATATGACGAATCATTTAATAACCATGGCGTTTTTGCAATTCGTTACCCACGTGCAACATGCCTTGAAGAGGGAAAAGATGAACAACTTTCCTTTGGAAAATGGTTAAAACTACGTGAAAGTAAATCAAAGAAGGTCGCTGTTATTGGTGTTGGACACCTTGTTCGTGAACTAGATCACCTAGTCGAAAAAGAAGGCCTTGATTGCACAATTTACAATGCCTTATTTATCAATCCGATTGATGAAGAAGCACTTTCGAGCCTCAAGGATTACGACAAAATCGTTATTTACGATGCGTATAGCACCCAAGGAGGCCTTGTTTCTCTTGTGACGCTTAAATTATCGCAAATGAAATTTAGGGGCCTTATTTCGGCTTATTGCGTGCCAAACATTTTTGTTAAACAAGCCACAATCACGGAACAACTTGAATCATTTGGGTTACTTCCAGAACAAATTATTGAACATTTAAAATAAAAGATCATTCGAGTTATGGTTAACATAATATTGAATGATTTTTTTATGCTCTATAAAATAGAAGTATGAGCAAAATCATTTTGCACATCGATCTAAATACCTTCTTTGTTCGCTGCGAAGAACTAGTTAATCCAACCTTGATTGGTAAGCCAGTCATTATTGGACATAGTGGACGTGGCGGAATTGTTTCAACCTGTTCTTATGAAGCTAGAAAATACGGCGTTCATAGTGGACAACCAACTTTTAAAGCTCTGGAATTATGCCCAAACGCGATTGTCATTCCTGGACATTATGAACTCTATAGTCGTAAATCAAAAGAGTTCTTTAACTTTGTTAAACAATACTCACCAATTATTGAGAAAGCCTCGATTGATGAATGTTATGTCGACATGACCAAACAACTTTCCAATGTGAAAGATGTGGTGAAGTATCTCGAGGATTTTCAGAATAAGCTCCTTCAGACAATTGGATTAAAATGCTCCATTGGTGTTGCTCCAACAAAGTTCCTTGCCAAAATGGCAAGTGATATGAAGAAACCAATGGGAATCACGATTATTCGTCGAAAAGATGTTCGTAAAATGCTCGATCCTCTACCAATCTCCTCGTTTTATGGAATTGGAAAGAAAACTGCGCCTCGACTTGAAGCAATTGGAATTAAAACAATTGGTGATTTAGCAAAGCTAGTTAATGAAGATAACCTCGAAGTTAAGAATGCTTTTGGTAAGTTTTACTATGTAATTAAAGACTGGATTAACGGATATGGAAGTGATGAGGTCGATGTCGAACCGTGGGATCCTAAATCCATTGGACACTCGACAACATTTATTCGCGATTCATCTGACTTTGAAGAAATAAAAGGCTATCTAAGAGACCTTTCTAAAGAAGTCTCTGATGAAGCAAAACAAAAAGATAAAATTGGTTCCAACGTCCAACTTGTCTTAAAGACAAATGATTTTAAGATGATTAATCGGTCAGTTAAGCTAAATAAACCAACTAACGACTTTGAAACTATCTTTAATGAAGCATCGATTCTTTTAGAGAAGAATTTAAACGGACAAGAAATTCGTTTGTGTGGTGTAACTCTTCAAAATCTGATTTATGCATCGGATTATGTCGAACAATTATCAATATTTGATAACTTTGACGAAAACGATGAGAAGAATGCCACTCGCGATCTCATCCGAGAACTGAACCGAAGAATGAAAAGTGAAACGTTCATGAGAGCATCCGACATCTTAAAGGAGAAAAAACATGGACGTTAATCGCGCTAAAGAACTATTTTTTCAACATTTAAGAGTCGAGAAAGGTTTATCTAGTGACACAATTCTTTCTTATGCTTACGATTTAAACGAATTCTTTAAAGAATTCAAATATAATGATACCGAAGAAATTCAACCGACTGACATTGGCGATTTCATTCGTATCCAGAGTAAAAAAGAAATGTCGACTGCAACAATTGCTCGTCGATTATCTTCCCTTAAAAACTTCTATGTTTTCTTGGAAAAAGAAGATTTTGTCCATGTCCCAATGAATGAAGTTGAAATACCTAAGGGAATGAAACATCTTCCATCTATTTTGAGCGTAGAGCAAGTTGAAAAACTACTCGAAGCACCTGATTTAGATAAACCAGAAGGTGAACGAGACCGAGCAATGCTCGAAATCATGTATGCTTCAGGATTAAGAGTAAGTGAACTTCTTTCATTAAAAATGAAAAACATCTCATTAGAAAGAGGAATCATCACGGTTATTGGTAAAGGAAGCAAGCAAAGAAAGGTTCCGTTTGGCGAGTTCGCGAAAGAATATTTAGTGAGATACCTTGAGCACGGCCGAAAGAAAAATCCTGGTGCGAGAAGCGAAATTGTTTTCTTAAATCGTTATGGTAAACCTCTTTCTCGACAATACTTCTTTTTACAAGTCAAAAAGTACGCTGAAATGGTTGGAATTCAAGAGGAAATTTCCCCTCATACCTTAAGACATTGCTTTGCAACTCATCTTTTAGAAAGTAGTGCTGACATCCGTACTGTTCAAGAAATGCTTGGTCATAGCAATATTGCGACAACACAGATTTATTTAAATATCTCTACTCGACGAATTCTTGAAGCGTATGATTTGTATAGCAAAAGAAAATAGTTTAAAATAATTCACGTTTTAGGAGTTTCATATGAAAAAATTCAAAAGAATATTCGTTATCGTCACTGACTCAGCCGGTATTGGCGAAATGCCAGATGCAGAAAAGTTTGGCGATAAAGGAACAAATACCTGGGTTCATACCGCAGAAAAATGTGGTGGATTAAACGTTCCAAACATGAATTCCCTTGGTATTGGTGATCTTGCTCCTGTTAAAGGAACAACAAAAGTTAACCATCCACATGCTTATAGCATGAGACTTAGAGAAGCAAGTAACGGTAAAGACACCATGACTGGTCACTGGGAAATGATGGGTATTTATACAACTAAACCATTCATTACATTTACCGATACTGGTTTCCCAAAAGCTTTAATGGATGAACTTGCGGAAAAAACTGGTCATAAATTAATCGGAAATAAAGCTGCCAGTGGAACCGAAATTATTAAAGAACTTGGCGAACAACAAATGCGTGAAAATTCTTTAATCGTCTATACTTCCGCAGACTCTGTTTTACAGATTGCAGCTCACGAAGAAGTTACTGGCGTTCAAGAATTATATCGTTGCTGTGAAATCGCTCGTGAAATCTGCTTACGCCCAGAATACTACGTCGGACGTGTTATCGCTCGTCCATACATCGGTGATAATCCAAGTAACTTCAAAAGAACACCAAACCGTCATGACTTAGCTCTCTCCCCAAGCGGAACTACTGCGATGAACATTCTTGAAAAGAATGGTTATATGGTTTCCTGCATTGGTAAGATTGGGGACATCTTCAATGGTTCCGGTGTTGTTAAAACTCAAAAAACCGTTTCCAACAAAGACGGAATGGAAAAAACCATTGATGAATGTAAGAACCATGACTTTGAAGGTTTATGTTACATCAACTTAGTTGAATTCGACTCTGAATACGGCCATCGTCGTAATCCACTCGGATATGGAAAAGCTCTTGAAGAATTCGATGTTCAACTTGGTGAACTCATGGAAGCTTCTAAAGAAGATGACTTAATTATGGTTACTGCTGACCACGGAAATGATCCAACCCACACTGGCACAGATCATACCCGTGAAAAAGTTCCTCTACTTTGCTTTAGCAAATCATTCAAACATGGTAAATATCTGGAAGAACGTGAATGCTTCGCTGATATTGGTGAAACCATCTTAGCAAACTTCGGTCTTAAGAAAGCTGATAACATGATTGGAAAACCAATCAAAGAACTTCTTGAAGACTAGTTTAGTAAAATTATTTGATGAGAAAGGCGTCTGATGAGATGCCTTTTTTCTAATTTTGAAATAAGGCGAGACAGAGTCTCTCGCTCTAAATGAACACTTTGAGCAAGTGTGGTGATGCTCTTGTATGTGATTTGTCCGCCGTTGGATTGAAGATAGAAAATAAAACGCTCCTCAGCGCTAGATAATGTTAACAGTTTGATATGCTGATTAAGTGATTTCACGAACGAAGATTCTAGTTTCATGAATTCTAAGAAGAATTCGGTATTTTCTTGTATAAGTCTTTGGAACTCTACTTTAGAAATAACGAAGATTTGACAATCTTCAATTGCGACAACATTTCCACGGTATTTGTTATTTTGATCAAAAACCAGATGAACACCGAAAAAATCATTTGGCTTAATCTCGTTATAGACAATTTCCGTTCCTTTGATCGAATACGATTGAATGCGAATGTAACCGGTTTTAACTAACCCAATGTTTTGACATTCATCTCCTTCATGAAAAAGAACAGTTCCTTTAGGAAAGAACTTTGATTGGATGTTTTCTTGTTCTAAAATTTGAATGAAATCCATAAAATTCGTGATTTAAATCACATTATTAGTAAATCATATTTTGTATGATTATGTCTATGAAAAAGAAATGTTTATTACTATTGCTCCCTCTCTTATTAGCGGGATGCTCCGAAAAAGGCTTAGAGCCATTCGAAAATAATGTTGATGGTAGTTTATCCATCATGACACCAACAGGTGCTCCAGCGGTCGTTTTATCATCGTTTATTAACGATCCTAAGTTCCAGCCATCCAATACAGCTCCAACAATCATTGCCCAAATGGTGCAAGAGAAGGTTGATATTGCTGTTTTACCAACAAATGCTGGAATTCAACAAATTAATAAAGGATTAAATTACCAAATAGCTGCAACAATTACCTTTGGTAATATGTTTATTGTATCTAACGGAACAGATGATGATGGAGTTTTAGATGCAACAGACAATATTTACCTTTTCGGTAAAGGAAGCGTCCCTCACAAAACTTTCCAGGCTATCTATAACATCAATGTCCCAGATGAAAAGATCAAAGGAAGTTCGGGCGACATTAAAAATATGATTGAGCTTAACCAAGAAGCTTATGAATATGCTTTAATTGCCGAACCTGATTTAACAAGTTTACAGAGTAAAGGGGCTCCAATTACAGTCTTTGCTAATATTCAAAATGAATATAAGAACAAATTTAATGGTCAAGAAATCTTCCAAGCGTCTGTTTTTGTGAAGAAAGGTTTAAATGCTGATACGGTGAAGTCATACCTCGATGCATTTAAGCGCTATTCAGCGCGCCTTTTAGAACATCCAGAAACATTAAAAGATGTTTTAGCAAAAGATCCAGCAGCCGAATCTGCGTTAGCGATTAATATTAATGATGCAATAGCATCAATCAGTAACGGCAATCGTCTTGGTGTCGGTTATAAGAACGCTTTTGAACATAAATCAGAGATTGATACATTCTTATCCGTCTTTGGTCTACCAGCAACGAATGAAGAAATTTATTTCAAATAAGTATGTTTTAATCATTTTAGGAATCATTCTTCTTTTTGGATTATGGTTTTTAGCAACGCTTATCTTTGATAAGAATTCAATGATTTTTCCTTCACCAATTGTGACATTTGAAGCGATGGTGAAGTTACTCGGAATTGGTTATACATACCAATGTTTAGCTTATTCTCTTTTAAAAATGCTTATTGGATTCTTTATTGCGTTTATCATTGCTGGAATCCTCGCTTTAATTGTTCGAGACAGCGAGAAACTTTACATAGTAATGTCTCCGCTGATGACTGCTTTAAAAGCGATTCCAACAGCGGCAGTTGTCTTCCTGTTTGTTGTTTTAGTTAAAGCAGAATACGCCCCATGTTTTCTTGTAACGATTATATCGTTACCAATTCTTTATGAATCGCTAGTTAATGGCATGAGAAATATTGATCCACAGATTTTGGATGCGGTGAAAATCGATGGTGGTAAAGGAATCCAAACTGTCTTTAGAATTCAAATTCCATTAGCTCTCCCTTATTTAATAGTTGGTATCATTTCATCGTTTTCTCTATCTTTTAAGATAGAAATTATGTCCGAGATTGTCACAGGTTATACGCGTAATGGTTTAGGTAGTTTGATCAAGGCTGCCCAAATTAACGACCCAACGAATATGGCGGTCATTTTTGGTTATTCTTTGATAGCGATTTTACTCATGATTATCGTATCAATCCCGGCTAATTACTTAAGAAATAAAGTGGCAGTGAAAACAGGAATTAGTAGATAATTAGTAGATGTTATTCACATCGAAATATGTGGAAAAGTGCTAAAACAGCGCTTTTTCTTTTTAATATAATAGGATAATAAAGTAATAAAAAAGAACGATTAATTCGCTCTTTCTTAATAATTGGTTAACATAATATCCCTTATGCGAAGTTACTTCTTTTTCGAGTTAGATAAGACTTGCTCGATGGAAACTCTTTCTCTTTCTTCTTTCGAGAAAACATTCACAATGACATGATAAGCATCAATCAAAATCCATCCAGATTCAGGAGTTCCTTCTTTATGGGAATAATTAATCTTCTTTTCCTCGAGTTTATCAATAACTGCGTCAGCTAAGGCGCCGATTTGACGAATATTCGTGGCTGAACAAAGAACATAATACTCCGCGAAAGGTGTTCTTTCGGAAACATCAATCACAGAAATGTCTTCTGCCTTATGATCTTCGAGGACTTTTTTAATTAATGTAACAACTTTATCCATACTTAATCTCCTAAATACATCTTAAAACACTCATGAGTTAGTCTATTTTCAATATCTTTTGCATGGGCAAGCAAATATTTGCGATTATCCGCTAACGTGTCTAAAAAGCCTTGTTTCCAATTCTTTAAACAAGAATTAATTAAGAAACGAGAATCAAATTGACGAGTTGGCTCAATTTTATCTGCGGCATAAACCACCATTCCAAGTTGGCTCATATTTGCAGAACCTGTACAATGGAATTTCACCGCATTTAAGACTTCTTCATCTTGAATGTTTAGGTCATTTTTTAAAATATATTCACCAACAAATTGGTGATATGCGAATTTTGGCATGTCTAAATAATCCGAATATTCATTCTTCATGACTTCTTCTGGATTAATTTTTCCATAATTGGCAAGCTTTCCAATATCGTGAAATAAACCAGTAAAGTAGAATCTTGAAGGATTCTCTAGATTATTTACACAAGCGATTTGATAAGAAAGCTTAGCAACTTCAATTGAGTGAAGAAGACGTTTCTCATCAACATATTCAGATAGCTTCTTTACAAAGTAAAGACGATTCTTTTCAATATAATTTAAAACTTCTTGCGGTAGATCATGAGATAAACCGAGTCTAACATCAGTTGAGCTAACTTCACCGCTTTCTAGATAGTTTAAATTAAGCATATTGTATTTATATACAATGTCTTCGTTAATTAAAACTCCTGGACGTGGAACAAAAACGATTTGTGTTAATTGACTAAGCACCGCCGCTTCTTTCCAATCTGGGAATTTATTAACTTGATCTCCACCAATTAAAAGATAGAATTTTGATGTTGGGTATTTCTTTAAGAAATAACGAACTGTATCAATTGTATAATTGACATCACTTTTGGATTTTAATTCAAAGTCAGAAATCATCGAACCTGCTGGAGCGTAAGCTCGTAAAACAAGTTTCATCATTTTTAAACGATCTTCTGCACTAGCTTCACACTCTTTCCAACGAGGTGAGCGGGCAGGCACGAAAATCACGTCAGCGTTAAGCTTTAGCGTGGCAGCGCGGGCAATACGAAGATGACCGTTATGAATTGGATCAAAAGATCCACCGTAAATGATGTAATTAGCCATTAAACTATTTGGTTAAGACCTTAGGTCTTGAGGAATAAATTGCAACTCCTTTTGGAAGGCAAATACGGAATGTTTGGTTGGCGGCTTTAAAGTTAATCCAGCCTAAACCTTGGACACCAATATCACGATAATTACTTTCAGTAATCGTAATATCGAAAACATCTAAATCTTTTCCTGAACGAATCTTTGGAAGAGATGGAACAAGGCGTTTACGTAAGACAAGTTGAATAAATTTGTCATCGACACGTTGTCCGGAGAGTTTCTTTAACTCGACATGGTCATGGAAATAGCACTTAAAGTCGGTTTTCTTGCCTTTAATGAGTTGGATGTAACCAATTCCACCAAGACAGAGAACTTGACCCTCTTCTAAGCTGACCTTTCTTGATTCAACAGCCTTTGTTAAATAGATTTGTTTCAGTGTGGCACGATCAAGGTTAAATAAAATGGAGTTATTAATCGAAATTCCTGGAGCATCATATAATGATGCGGTTCTTGATAGAGGAATTTCCATAACTGATAATTTGGTCTTTGGATAAAGGTGTGTGGAGATTGTACCTTTAGACATGTTGGAATAAACACGAAGGAATGATTGGACAAGGGTTGTTTTACCACTTAAAGATGAACCGATAACGTAGACATCTCTTCCGTTTCGAAGTTCGTATATTCTTGATAGAATATTTTTCGCATTTTCATCAGTTGTGGCACTACCTAAGACAACATCGTCGCGAGTTAACTTAATTCCGGAAGCACGGAAGCGATGAGCAACATATTCACGGGTATCTTCTTCGGTACAACTTGCTGGTAAAAGGTCGAACTTATTACCAACAACTAAAATATCCATTCCTTGAAGAATAGCGTTAATTTGGAGAGAGAAACTAGCCTCAAACGAGAAGAGGTTTACAACGTAAACAATTAAAGCGTTTTTACGCTTTGCATCCATAATGAACTTCAGATAATCTTCACTGACTTCTGGATCATTGGATTTGTTTTTGTAACGTTCAAGTTCAAAACAGTGATCACAGAATAAGAAGTTTTGTGATGCGTTTTCTAATGTTTCTTTCTTGACATAACCCTCTTTTGTTGGGTCCTCAGATTGCAATACAGCTCCACAGCTATAGCAACGACGAATTTGAGAAATTTTTGCCATTATCTTTCCCTCCAATCAATTAGTTTTCCTTTTCGTCTTAAATGACGACGAATTGGGCGATCAAACAAACGGTTAAAGTGGGTGGTTGGTTGATCTTCTTTGACAATCTTATCCGTGAGAATACAAAGTATTCTAGCTCGATTTGCCGAAGCGATATCGGTTGTGGTTTGATCGCCAATCATCACCGCTGTTTTTGGATCAATTTGTGCTTCACTAAGTTTACGAAGAAGCTTTTTAGCGAATGGTTTACCCACCGCTGACGCATATCTAACTCCAAGAGTATCCGCATAAAGCTTGACGCGTTTTCCGGTATTGTTTGAGATAATGAATAATTCAATCCCGTTTTCCTTTAAAACTTCCTTAAAGGCAACTACGTTAGCGCTCGGAGTCTTACTTTTATACGAATCTAGAGTGTTATCTAGATCCGATAAAACGGTCTTAATTCCATGCTTTTTATAAAAATCAATCTCAATCTCGAAGATTGATTTTGCATGGGCATAAGGAGTGTAAACTTTGCACATATTATAATTATACACATTCTTTAGTTAACTAAAAGCGAGAATAATTCGCATATGTATGAAAAAAACGCTGATTTCGCAGCGTTTTTCACTCATTTTTGGTGATTTTATTCGTTTAAGAAATCATCGTCGAAGATAGAAATTTGGGTGTAGCCTTTTTCCTCTTCTTCCTTAATTTCTTCTAAAGAAGCTTCTTCTTTTTCATCACTTTTAGAGAAGTCTGGAACTTCTTCTTTTTTAACGTAGTGAGAAACGATTTTATCATCCACAAATTCACTTGATTCAACAAATGGTGTAATTAAGCGAATTTTGGCGCTCATTTCGACACTTTGTTTGGCGTATCGATCCATTGGAGTGAGATGATAATCATCGACGACAATGTCACGAATCTCCTGCATGTTATCTAAGAAACGAATTGTATTCGATTCTTCTTCCTTATTGAGCTTGAAGGCGTAAACAAGTTCATGGACATCAGATTTAAATGATTTAAAGACACATGAAGAGCGACCTAAACGAGAGGTTAATTCGGTCTTTTCCACATCGTAAATTCTGATACAGGCTTTATTGGTAATCACAACGACTTTTCCTTTAGTGTTATCCTTTGGATAAGCAAGGACATTTACAATGTGTGCTTTGCCTAGTTTAGCAAACGATTTTACACCACCACTTCGCATGCCGCTTGTTGGTAGTTCATTTTCGTTAAACATCGTGGAATTTCCGTCACTAGTGAAGAGGACTAAATTCGAGTCTCCATCAGTTAATGTGACATCGGCTAATTCATCATCCTGGAGTAGTTTGATGCAGATCAGTGGTTTAGAATAACGCACAACTTGGAAATCTGAGACTGGAAGACGCTTAATTTGTCCGTTTTTAGTGACTAAAGCAAAGAATAGGTCACTTCTAAACGTGTCTATCGCATATGCACGCACTATTTTTTCATTAGGATTTAAAGAAATTAAATAGTTAATGTGTCGACCTTCGTCTTTCCACTTATTTTCGGTTAATTGGTGTACTGGAATATAAAGGAAGTTTCCATCATTTGTAAAACAAATGAGGTAGTCAGTTGTATAAACTTCTCCATTATAAACAAGGACATCTCCAGCTTTCATACCTGGAAGTGGGTTTTCTCCACTTGAACGATATGATTTTAAGGAGGAATATTTCATATAACCATCACGAGTAATCGCGACTTGAACAAGTTCTTTACTAATTAAATCGCGTTTATCAATGGTTGTTGATTCATGTTTATCAACAATTTGTGTTTTTCTCTCGTAACCATATTTTTTGGAGATTTCACGAAGATCACTACAAAGTAGACGATTAAGTTTATTTCGATCTTCAAGAATTCCTTTAAGGAATTCGATTCTCTCTTCTAAGGATTTTTTCTCATTTAAAAGAGTCGTGATGTCAGTGTTAGACAACTTATAAAGTTGTAACATGACAATCGCTTCGGATTGAGCTTCACTAAAGCCGAATTTTTCTTGTAAATTCTTCTTTGCGTCAGCTTTATCTCTTGATTTTCTAATTAAATCAACGACTTCATCAAGAATCGAAATGGCTTTGATTAAACCGTCAACGATATGTAGACGTGATTGGTTCTTATTCAGTTCAAAATTCGAGCGTCTTGTGATGACGTTCACTTGGTGTTCAATATAACAATCAATGAAATCTAAAAGATTCATTGTTTTTGGCGAGCCATTAACAATCGCGACCATGTTTGCGGAGTAAGAAGAACGTAATCCTGATTTACTTAAAAGGTATTGATGAATAACGTCAATATTCGCTTCTTTTTTGACATCGATCACGATGCGTAAACCTTGTCGATCAGATTCATCACGAACTTCCGCAATACCTGGCAAAACATTGTTATGTCGGAGCATATCAATCTCGTGAACAATGTCAATTTTGACTGCTTTATATGGAATTTCGGTGACGATAATTTTCTTTTCTTTTTCGGTATTAATCACTTCGGTTTTAGAAAGAATTTCGATTCTTCCTCGACCCTCTAAATAGATGTCTTCAAGACCCTTTGAGCGGATGATTAAACCACCGCCTGGAAAGTCTGGTCCTGGAACAAATTGAAGGAGGTCTTTTGGCTCAACTCGAACGTGATTAATGCGATAAATTATTGCTTCAATAACCTCTTTGAGGTTATGTGTTGGGATTTCTGTGGCCATACCAACAGCAATACCTTCGCTACCATTTACAAGTAAATTTGGGAAGCGAGAAGGCACGACAACTGGCTCAAAATTTTCATCGTCAAATGTGAGTGACATGTCCACTGTATCTTTATCAATATCGCGGATCATTTCTTCAGCGATTTGACTGAGTCGAGCTTCGGTATATCGATAAGCCGCAGGACCATCTCCGTCGATGGATCCGTTGTTACCTTGGAAGTCAATTAATGGGTTATTTACTTTCCATGTTTGACTCATACGAACAAGCGCTTCATAAATGGAACTATCACCATGAGGGTGATAAGTACCCATGACAGCACCAACTGTGTGAGCACATTTTCTTGTTGGACGAGTGAAAATATTGCCATCTTTGTACATGGCATAAATAATTCTTCTTTGAACTGGTTTTAAACCATCTCGAGCATCTGGAATCGCCCGATCTTGGATGACGTATTTAGCGTAAGTCGCAAAGCGACTTCCCATAATCTCTTCCATCGTTTCATGATGGATGTTTTCGATGATTTCGACTGGTTGAACTTCTTTTTTCTTCGCCATCTTATTTCACCTCATCAATAAACGAATCAATTTCGTTGAAGTTAATATTTTCTTCGATCCAACGACGTCTTGTAGCTGGGTCATTACCCATTAAAATAGTTAATTCTTGGGCTGCTAATAAGGAATCTTCAATTGTGACTTGAGTTAATTGTCTTGTCACTGGATTCATGGTTGTTTCCCAAAGTTGATCAGCGTTCATTTCGCCTAAACCTTTATAGCGGGAAACCTTACATCCAGGGCCTACTTCTTTCTTGGCTTGTTCTAATCCTGCATCATCCCAAGCATATCGATGAATCATTTTATGATTCACTTCTCTTTGAACTCGGTATAAAGGAGGCATTGCGACAAAGAGTCGGCCTTTCTTAATGAGTTCAGGCATAAAGTTATAGAAGAAGGTAATTAAAAGTGTTTGAATGTGTGCTCCATCGGTATCAGCATCAGTCATAATAATGATTTTGCCATATCTGGCATGATCGATATTAAATGACTCATTCACACCTGTTCCGATGGTGTTAATTAATGTCGCACATTCTTCATTTTTAAGGACTTTATCTAAAGGAAGCCCAAAAGTATTTAATGGTTTACCACGAAGTGGTAAGATTGCTTGATGGCTTCGATCACGTGAGTTTTTCGCTGTTCCACCAGCAGAATCACCCTCAACAATGAATAATTCGTTACTATCATAATCCTTAGAGGTTGCTGGAGTAAGTTTATCAGACAAGACAATGTCTTGTTTGATACTTTTCTTAGAACGGATCTCTTCTTTGGCTTTTCTTGCCGCTAAACGAGCACTTTGAGCCTTCAAACATTTCTGGATTAACGAAACAGCAAAATCTTTGTGTTCATTCATATAATAACTAAAGTTATTATAAATAAAGTTAGTTACAAGAGGCAAAGCTTCAGGAGTACCAAGTTTTTGCTTAGTTTGACCTTCATATTCGAGCTTTTCCTCAGGTATTTTTAAGGAAATAATTGCGGTTAAACCTTCACGGATGTCATTTCCATCGAGTTTTTGTTTACTTCGTAAAAGGTTATTTTGTTCGGCATAATCGTTCACAATTTTAGTTAAGCCAGCACGTAAACCTTGTTCATGAGTACCACCGTCACGGGTTCTGACATTGTTAGCGTAAGAATAGATTGTTTCTTGATAATCATCGGAACAGTATTGCAAAGCAATACTAATAGCAATGCCGTTTTCTTTTCCTTCGAAATAAATCGACTCACCAATACGTTGTTTTTTCTCAGTGAGGTAGTTCACATACTCTTTAATTCCGTCTTTATAGCAGAATTCCGCATGTTGACCACTTCTTTCATCATGAAGAGTGAATTTTACACCACGGAGAAGATAAGCACTTTCTTGAATGTGGTTAGCAATAATATCGTATTTAAAATCAACACTAGAAAAGATTCGTGCGTCAGGTTTAAATCTGATCATCGAACCACGCTTC
This sequence comes from Bacilli bacterium, assembly GCA_017447725.1. Lineage (GTDB taxonomy): Bacteria > Bacillota_I > Bacilli_A > RFN20 > CAG-826 > Fiminaster. Next base: position 21,643 of record JAFSMX010000034.1, on the reverse strand, counting down.
TTGGTGTTACCAAGAACCTCGAGTGGAGTCTCAAGTTTTCCACCATCTTTAAAACGAATATGATAGATTTTTCCATCCCTAAAAACAGTCACATCACAGTAGTCAGAAAGGGCGTTTGTAACAGAACTTCCGACACCGTGTAGACCAGCACTACTTTGGTAGGCTTTATTGGAGAATTTTCCACCAGAATGGAGGGTGGTAAAAATGAGTTGAACAGCCGGCATTCCAGTAGCTTTATGAATGTCGACTGGAATACCTCGACCACCATCTAAAACTGATAAAGAACCATCCTTATGGATGGTTAAGTTAATTTCATTACCATAACCATTGAGTGCTTCGTCAACCGCGTTATCAACAATTTCCCACACCAAATGATGTAGACCATTGAGGTTAGTTGAACCGATGTACATGGCTGGTCTTTTTCTTACACCAGAAAGACCCTCTAAAAGATCAATATCGGCAGCAGTATAAGACGTGTTTTTATTTGTTTCTGACATATGCTTAATTCAATTTCCAGAAATTGATTATAGCAAACAAAAGGTTGAAAAAGCACGGAGTTTTTTATTAGAATAAATGCGTATTTAGGAGATTTGAAATGGATATTATTTTATATAATATAATCGTCGGTTTTTTATCATTAATTTTAGGTTATTTTTTTGGTTCTATTCCAACAGGAATCATTATCGGAAAGGTGTTTTTCCATCGTGATCCACGCCAAGAAGGCTCAAAAAACTCGGGTGGAACGAACGTCGGAAGACTATTTGGCAAGAAAATTGGCTTACTTTGCATCATCCTCGATATGATCAAAACTGTGATTCCTTTAATAATTGTTTGGTCAATTATTAAATTCTCTTCCTTAAACCAAGTTTTAATCGACAACTTTGGTTCAGGCTTATGGAACAACGGTGTTCTCTATATTTACCTTGCTCCTGTAGGAGCAATGGTTGGACATTGTTATCCTGTGTTTGCGAAGTTTAATGGAGGTAAAGCTGTGGCAGCTATCGCAGGATTTGTTCTTGCGACATCTTGGTTACTATCTGTTGTCGGCTTAGCAGTCTTCTTTATTGTTCTAAAAATTAAAAAGTATGTCTCGCTTGGTTCCATTGTAACAATCATTGCTGTGACACTCGTTGCTTGGATCATGGTCATCGTTAAATACTTTGCTCCAGTCTCATTTGCAAACTTCGGAATGTATGGTTGGGGTGATTATGTTGTTGCCGGATTTGAGTATGCCGGGGTGATGACATTCGGAGCGGCGTTATTAATCTACAGACACCGCACAAACATCAAACGATTGGCCAATCATGAAGAATCAAAAATTAAGTGGTTAAGTTAGTAGTTGTTTAGTAGCAAATTAGTAGATAATTACACTGTTGATAAAACACTCATCGATATTGTGGATAAACAAATTATTCCGATTTGATGGGTGTTTTTCATTGACACTTTTTAAAATCGTCAACGGACCACTACCACTACTGTTCAAAAATTTTATATAGGAAAATCGGGCACAAAAAAAGCGCCCGTTTAAGGCGCTTAATTTGCTTGGGTGAGGAATTGTCTTACCCGTTTCTTTTCATGCTGTTCATGACCGCTCTGACTTGAGCTTCAGATGGCTTGCGTCCCATCTGTTGGAACATGGCACGAATCATCTTTTCGTTGATTGGAGGATTCTTCTGAAGTTCACGTTTGAAGAACCAACGTGAGAGGAAGAAGCCCACCGCTAGACCGACGATGAGAACACCAATAAGAGCTCCGATGAAGCCACCAACTGATAAATTTTCCATGTTAGGTCTCCTTCTTAGGCGCGTCCGTCGTATTCACCGGTGTCGGTGCGAACAAGGATCTTTTCGCCATTATTAATGAAAAGTGGGACTTTGGTCTTAAGACCAGTTTCTAAAGTTGCTTGTTTCATTGCTTTATTAACGGTATCACCGCGAACTCCAGGTTCACATTCGGTAATTGTTAAGGCAACTGTTGATGGTAAGGAAATACCGAGAATTTCATCATCATAGAAGAGAATTTCGATTTCAGAACCAGAAACAAGGAAGTTCTTTTCCCATTCTAATCGATCTTTGTTAATTTCGATTTGTTCGTAAGTGTCATTATCCATGAAGACAAAATTGACTCCATCATCATAAAGGAATCCCATTTTCTTCTTAGAAAGCGTTGCTTTCTCGACATCATAACCAGAGTTACGAGCAAGTTCAATGATTGCTCCTGTACGCATATTTTTAGCTTTGACTTTAGCAACCATCTTACGCATCGCTGTCTTATTTAATAAGATATCGAGCACTTGATAAAGGTTACCTTCGTCGATGAAATAGTTTCCAGGACGTAATTCAGTAACGTTCATATTTAGTTCCTCCTAAAACGCTAACAATTATATCTAAAATTAGATATTTCGTAAATATGAGTTATATTTCTTCTCTCTTTCAAGAGTAGTTTTTGGTCCATGACCAGGGTAAATAGTGTAATTTTTTTCTAGTTTCACAAGCTTTATTAAGCTTGAAGACATTAATCGAGGAGCGCTGCTTGCTAGATCAACTCTTCCGACAGTTGTGTAAAAGAGAGTGTCTCCACTAAACATCGCGTTTTCCTCATCGACAAGGAAAACTGCTGATCCACGAGTATGAAATGGAGTTGCTATACACTTAATAGTGTATCCGCATGTTTCAAATTCTTCTCCATCCATCAACTCTTTCATATTTTTTGGACGATACACAAGATTCTTGTTTCCGTATTCAGTCCAACTTGAAAGATTATATTTTGGATTATCGATTTCCTTAGCTTCATCTTCATAAATGAAGATAGTGGCTTTTGGGAAAGCATTTACCACCGCTTCTAAGGCGTCTATATGGTCAAAATGGACATGAGTGATAAGGATTGCCTCGATTGTTAATTCGAGGTGACTAATATGATCGAGTAAACAATTGTTAATGTTATAACCAGGGTCGACTAAAATAGCATGTTCCTTATCTTTCCACATCAAATATGATGTGCAGGCTATTCTAGAACGAAATAAGTCGATCATATATAAAAAAATAAGGGTTAACCTTATTTCTTCTCCTTATGCACTGTGTGCTTTTTGCATCTTGGACAGTATTTTTTGATTTCCATACGGTCTGGATGTTCTTTTTTATTTTTATCGGCGATGTAATTTTCTTCGCCACAAACGGTGCATTTTAATGTGAAATGATCTCTTGGCATAGTAATTTCCTCCGTTAAGCAAGTAAGATAATAGCACACACCTAAAAATATATCTACAAGATATTTTAAGAATGATATAATCAATTCATGGCTCAATTAGCTCGAGAAAAAACAAAACAAATTCAAGTTGGAAACATTACACTTGGTGGTCAAAACCGTGTTTTAATTCAATCAATGTGTAACATTAAGACATCCAACTTTGATAAAGTTGCTGAGCAAATTAATGAATGTGCTGCTCTTGGAGCAGATTTAATGCGCGTTAGTGTTTTAGACATGGAAGACGCTCATGCAATTAAGGAAATTAAGAAACTTATTTCGATTCCATTAATTGCCGATATTCACTTCGATTATAAATTAGCACTAGCTTCTATTGAAGCTGGCGCTGATGCGGTTCGATTAAATCCAGGTAACATCGGTTCAGAAGAAAATGTTCGTCAAGTTGTTAAAGCTTGTAAAGAAAAACACATCCCAATTCGCATTGGTGTGAACTCTGGATCAATCGATAAAGAAGTTAATAATAACACTGCTGTTGTCACAGCTAATGAACTTGTTGAATCAGTTTCAAGAATGGTTAAAACTCTCGAAAAATTCGAGTTTTATGATATTGTCATTTCTTTGAAATGTTCTCACGTTTTAGAAACAATCGAATCTTATCGCTTAGCGAGTAAAAAATTCAATTATCCATTACACATTGGAATTACTGAAGCTGGTCCAAAAGATGTTGGCCTAGTTCGTTCAGTAAGCGGACTTGCTCCACTACTTTTAGAAGGCATCGGAGATACGATTCGCATTTCCTTAAGCGATGATCCAGCCGAAGAAGTTCGTGCCTGTCGTCGATTATTAAAAGATTTAGGAATTCGTAACGATTATCCAAACCTTATTTCTTGTCCGACCTGTGGTCGAACCCAAGTAAATCTTGTTCCTCTGGCGAACAAAATCATGAAATTCTTGGAAGAAAACAAGATTAATAAAACCGTTGCTGTGATGGGTTGTATTGTTAATGGTCCAGGTGAAGCAAAGCGCGCAGACATTGGCTGCGCTGGCGGAAAAGGCGAATGGGTTATCTTTAATAAAGATACAATCATTAAAAAAGTTCCTGATAAAGACATTTACGAGGAACTTACTAAATTAATTAAAGAATTATAAAATTATCTCCAGTTGACGAACTGGGATTTTTTTAACATTTCAATTTCTTCCTTATACGGAGGTTTTCCATCAACATATGGAGTCTCAAGTAACTTCGGAAGATCTTTTAATAATGGGTGATGGACAAATCGATTTAAAGCTTCAAAACCAATTGTTCCATATCCAAGATTTTCATGACGGTCTTTATGCGAACCGGATTCATTTTTCGAGTCGTTAATATGTAAACAGAGAAGTTTCTTCAAACCTATGGTTTGGTCGAAATGTTTTAAGATTGTGTCGATGTCATTGACATCGTAACCATAATCTGAGATGTGGCAAGTATCAAGACAAACGCCGATTCTTTCTGGGTGTTTAACTTTCGAAATAATCTCAGCGATTTGTTCAAATGTTGAACCCATTTCGCCGCCTTTTCCGGCCATGGTTTCCAGAGCAATTTGGACATCGCTATGGTCTTTATCTAAAACTTCATCGAGAGCCTTAACAATCGATTCGATTCCGTTTTCGACTCCGGTTCCCACGTGACTTCCTGGATGAAGAACCATGATTTTCACACCAAAAGCAGCTGTTCTTTGAAGTTCGATTGCTAAAGCGCTTTTAGCTAAATCATAGACGTTTTCGTTTAACTGATTGGCAATGTTAATGATGTATGGAGCGTGGACGACAACCTTACTTTCATCAATACCATGCTCTTTCAAAAGAGCACGACCTTCATTAATCTTCAGTCTTTCAAGCGGAAGACGGAAAGTGTTTTGTGGAGCTCCAGTATAAAACATCAGAGTGTTTGCTCCATAAGAAAGAGCCTCTTTAACAGAGCCTAAATAATAATCTGGAGCAGACATAGAAACATGTGAGCCAATATAAAGTGTTTCGTTATCCATTTTGACGATTCTCTCTTTTATATCTTTCAACTCTTTGACGACGAATATCTTGTTTAATGATTTCACGTCGATGTTGTTGTTTAACTTTTTTTACTTCTTCGCGGACTTTCTTTTTGTATCCAGGTTTAACTTTTTTATTCTTTCCTTTGGAAAGATTAACAACTTTACGAATCTTTTGATCAAGTGCAGTGTCTTTCTTTTTACTAACTGGATGAGGTTTAGCAATTTCGTGTCCTAGAGTAAGTTTTCCATCACGAAGAACGAGATATTTGAACTTCACACCCTGACTTTGTAATTGAAGCGGTTTAGATGTGCGTTCATTGTTATAAAATGTATAACATTTTCCTTCTTTACCAAATCGACCAGTTCGTCCAGCACGATGATAATAGAAATCAAGATTTTCTGGAAGGTCGACATTAATTATGTCGGTGACATCTTCAATATCTAAACCACGCGCTGCCATATCAGAGCAAACTAGATAATAGATTTCTCCGTTTTTGACACGTTTCAAAACGTTCTTTCTTTCACGAGCGGATAAATCTCCGGTTAGAAGCCCAGCAGGTTGTCCGTTTGATTTTAAAAATTCATAAACCTTATTCGCTGTTTCTTTCTTGGAAGCAAAGATTAAAAGTAAATATGGATTAATCTCTTTTATCATAGATAAAACAGCGTGATTAACATCTTGATGTCCGATATCGACAAGTAAATGTTCAACGCTACTACTTGTCATGATTTCTTCATTAATGACGAGTTGATCGGCACCAATGTATTTTTCTAACTCATGACCAAGGTTAGCTTCTAAAGTGGCTGAACAAACTAAGAATTGATGGTGGTTGATTCGTAAAACGAATCGGTCAATATCTGGAAAGAAACCTTCTTTTAGAAGCATATCCGCTTCATCAAGAACAACTGTCTTAACAAAAGTTAAATTAAGAATATTCTGATCAAAAATATCCGCTAATCTTCCTGGAGTTCCGATAATAACATGAGGAGCAACCGAAAGACCTTTAGTTGAATTTTCTCGTTCAGTTCCAGACTTGAATAAACGAACTTTTAGTTCTGGATAATCTTTATTAAACGCAACAAACGTATCAAAGATTTGTTGAGCGAGTTCTCGAGTTGGCGCCACCACAATCGCTTGGACATTTTGATTTTTCAAATCAATTTGTTCAATAATTGGAATAACAAAGCATAAAGTTTTGCCAGTTCCAGTCGCTGATTGAATGAGTAAATTTTCACCTTTTAGAGCCTTTGGAATAACTCTTAGTTGGATCTCAGAAGGATCATAAAAATGCTGGCGGTTTAAGCTAGCAATCATTTTCTTTGATAAGTTAATCGCAGTAAACGGCATAATTTTTTACCGCGCTAATTATACACGAAAAATTTAATTCGTGTTATCATAACACCATGAAAATTGAAATTCTGGAACCTTTTGGTTATTGTGCCGGAGTTGAGCGAGCAATGAAGATGGCTTTGGAAGTTAAAAAAGCCCATCAAGATCAAGAAGTTGTTGTTTTAGGAATGCTTGTTCATAACGAAGATGCTTTAAATGAACTTTCTAAAGCCGGAATCACCACCATTTATGATGAAAACAAGTCTTTAGTCGAACTCATCGACAAAGTCGATAATAACGCAATTGTCATTTTAACCGCCCACGGTCACTCATTAGCTGTTGAAGAAGAATTAAACCACCGAAACATCAAGTTTATTGATGCGACTTGTCCATTCGTGACCCTCACTGAGAATGTCATCAAGAAAGCTGTTAGCGAAAACCGTGATGTACTTTATTTAGGAAAGAAAAACCATCCAGAAGCGAACGCTGCTTTGTCAATTAGCAATAAAGTTCATTTAATTGAGCCAAAAAACGTTCATTTAGAAGAGAAATATACTAACCCGTTAGTCATTAGCCAAACGACATTTTCCGAGTCAGAAATCGCCCAAACCATCTCTTTCATCAAAGATGCTTTAAAAGAAGTAAGTGTTTCTGAATCAATTTGCCAAGCCTCCACATTACGACAAAACGCGCTTAAGAACCTTTCGAAGGATGTTGAGCTCATTTACGTTGTCGGTGGGAAAAACTCGAATAACACAAAAACATTGTTTGAAATCGCCTCATCCACACATCCAAAAGCAAAGGTCTTAATGATTGAAAACGCGAATGATATAAATAAAAAAGACCTATTAGGTCTTAATTATATTGCGATTTCTTCTGGAGCATCGACTCCAAGAGAAATTACTTTAGAAGTCGAAAACAAAATTAAATCATTACTGAATTAATTCTGGTAAAGCCTCGTGATCAACTTCAATCACTTTTAGTGATGGATCGATTGATAAGAGGATTTTTTTCATTTGTGGAACGAAAATCTTTTCGACTTCGTGAGGCATATCTAAATAGTTATAATGTTGAGCTAAAACATCTCGGCGAATATGATGAGGAGTGTCACCGGTAATGAAAATATCGTAACCTTCCTCCATCGCGTTTTTGTATTTATAAGATCCAGCACCGCCTAAAACAGCGACTGTTTCGACTGTGTCTTTTCCGCCATGAACAAGGTGAGAATAATCCATGTGTAGTTTCTTATTTGCATATAATGCAAAATCACGGATATTCATTGGTTCTTTCAGTCTTCCACCACGGGCCATATAACAAGTTTCAAGTGGGTGAATGTCTTGAAGTTCTAAGGCTTCTGCTAAGGCATCGTTCATTCCGCCAACACCTTTATCAAAGTTAGTGTGCATTGAATAAACAGGAATTCCTAAAGCATCGATTTTTTCACAAACAATGCGCTTAAATTCACAATATTTAAAGACGTGGTACCTAGTACCATAGATAAATGGATGATGAGTCAAAATTAAATCTGGTTTGTCTTTCATCTGAAGAATTTGTTCATAGACAATTTCATCAAAATCAAGACAAAGTAAAACAGTGCGAGTATCTTCTTTAAGACGTCCGGTCATTAAACCAACATGGTCGCCATGATCAGCTAATGATTTTGGAAAACGTTTGGCTAAATTGCGTAATAGTTTAATCGTATTCATAACTGTTTTAACCTTTCAATTTTGTTTCTTAACTCTGAAGAGTTATTCTTTGAGTAATTCTTTTCTAATCGATCAAGAAGGGTTGTTTGATATTCTTTGAATAAAGGGTCTTTTTTAATTTGATAACCAAATTCGAGTTCTTTGGAACTAAGTTTCTTTGATCCGAGATGAAGAGACATCACGTTATAGAAGACATGTTCCTTGACTAAAACCTCTTTTTCAAATTCATAACCAAGGTCGTTTAGTGTTTTTCGGACAAGTTCAAGATCTCGGTGAGCATCAATAACGATGTTTTCAATGTTTTTTAGCTTCTCTTTATTCTTTACAAGAATATCGGAGATGAGAATCCCGCCCATTCCAGCAATGACTAATGTATCAATCTCGTCTGGAATTTGACTAATCCCATCGCTTAATGAACAGGTGATCTCAGGATAATCTTTGGTGTTTTTCTCTAAAATAGAGAACGGGCCAACTTTATTTTCAACAGCAAAGACTTTTTTAGCATGTTTATTCTCGACTAGATAAATTGAGAGTAAACCATGATCAGCGCCGATATCAGCAACAAGCGCTCCTTCTTTAGCAAAAGAAGCAATTGTTAAAAGTCTTTGCGATAATTTCATTAAGAACGATATCCTCGGTAGTCTCCGAGCTTTTTAGCTCGGTTTGGATGACGAAGTTTCTTAATCGCTTTCGCTTCAATTTGACGAATACGTTCACGAGTAACGTTGAATTCTTTACCGACTTCTTCCAGTGTTCGTGGATGGTTATCTTCTAATCCGTAACGAAGTTTTAAGACTTTTTGTTCTCTTTCAGTTAAGTCAGACATAACTTCATAGAGTTCGTCTTTAAGAAGAGACTTGGTTGTGTATTCGTTTGGCGTTTCAACTTCCTTATCTTCTAAGAAGTCTCCTAAGTGGGAATCATCTTCTTCACCGATAGGAGTTTCTAAAGAAACTGGTTCTTGATTAATACGTTGAATTTCGCGGATTCGGTCAGCACTTAACGCACCATCTAAACGTTCAGAAATTTCTTCAGCGGTTGGTTCACGTCCAAGTTCTTGAACAAGTTGACGTTGGGCACGAGTAATCTTATAGATTGTTTCAACCATGTGTACAGGAATACGAATGGTACGAGCTTGGTCAGCAATCGCGCGAGCAATCGCTTGACGGATCCACCATGTCGCATAGGTTGAGAACTTAAATCCTTTTGTGTAATCGAATTTATCAACAGCCTTAATTAAACCCATGTTTCCTTCTTGGATGAGGTCTAAGAAAGGCATGCCACGACCAGCATATCGCTTCGCGATAGCAATAACTAAACGAAGGTTAGCTTGGATTAAATCTTGTTTGGCTTCTTCATCGCCTTCAGCAATTCGTTTGGCGAGTTCGGTTTCTTGTTGAGCGGTTAATAATGGAACTTTTCCGATTTCACGAAGATAAATCTTCACAGAGTCATTTACTTTGACATCTCCAACAATCATCTTGGATAAGTCAGCGGTAATTTCCTCTTCTTCAATTTCATCTTCTCCGAGCATATCATCATCGGCAAGATCCATATCTGATTCAGACATCTTTGATTCATCAAAGTCGATGTCTTCCATGTCTTCTTCATCCGAGATGACGTTTACTTTGTTAGATTGGAAGTAGGAAATAATTCCTTCGTAATCTTCATCAGTTAAATCAAGCATTGAAGTTGCATCATAGATTTCCTCTTGCTCGATGGTGTTATCGTTTTCTTTTGCCTTCTTTAGAAGATCTTTCTTAATTGTTTCTAAAACATGGGCTTGATCAACACTTTCTTCGCCATCATCATCGGCTTTGCTAGCTTTCTTTGCTTTGGTTGGTTTAACTTCTTTGGTTGGTTTCGCCTTTTTAGCGGCTTTCTTTACTTCTTCCTTTGCCATAACTCTTCCTTCCTTTTATCGTGGCTTATTGGCCGTTTTTTGTAGTGCGTTTGATGTATTCATCCATGAGACGCGCCTGCTCTTGGACACTTTTTCCTTCAAAGGCCTTTAATAAGTTATTTCTCTCATAGACCTTGATTCTTTCTTCGGTAATGATCTTTTCACAATCTTTTAAAGCATCAGGGGAATACTTGATTGTGGAAATTCTAAATGATAATTTTGTTAATAAATTAACAATATCTTCCTTATTTTCAACACTAGATAAGGAAACTAGGTCAATTAATGCGCTTGGGGAAATCTCATTATTTGGATAAGTGTGCACATAATCGACGATAAAATTAGCTAATGAACGGTAAGTTTCGTTATAAAAATACTTAATCTTTTCTTCAAAGAACTGGACAGCTTCAGGGGAAACCATCATTTGTTCAATAACCATGTTTTCAGCAATCTCTAAACGACGGAGTTCCTTTGGAACTGATTTAAAGTTGTTCTCGGATATAACATCTGTTTTGTTATTGACCTTCGCCGCAACTTGTCCAGATTTATGCTTTTCGACTAAGTTACGGATTGCTTGCGCAGAGAAACCGGTAATTTTCTCTAATTTATAAATATAATTGTCCGCGTCTAACGACGATTTTAGACGAGCAATCATTGGTACAAAGTGATTAATCACTTTTTTCTTATCCTCATTTGATCCAAGTGGGGAAGTTGTTTCATAGTAGTTGATAATGAAATCAAATGGATCAACGAGTGAATTAACATAAGCTTTTAAAGCTTCTGGGCCATCCTGTTTAAGGATTTCATCTGGGTCACGAAGTTCATTAGCTTTGCTAACGTATCGAGCATGAAGATGCGCTTCATTTAATTGAGAGATGATCTTCATCATTGCTTCTTGGCCTGGTTTATCTCCGTCAAGGCAGACACGAACCTCAACATTTAGCTTGCGAAGTTCATCAATATGTTGAGTGGTCAACTTTGTTGACATTAACGCAACACAAGAGGTCACACCAATGCTATCGAGAGCGAAAACATCCATGAAACCTTCAACTAAATAAATGTAGCCGTCATGCTTCACTGTTTGCTTGGCGTTGTTAAAATTATAAAGAATCTTACCTTTGGTAAAAATCTTAGTTTCAGGGGAATTAACATATTTTGGAGCATCATCTCCACTGGTCATTTTACGAGCAGAGAATCCGACAACTTGGCCACTCTTATCGAAGATTGGGAAGATTAATCTTCCCGCATTATTATCACTCATTCCACTAGTTTGTAAGAGAGCAATGCCTGTATCTTCAATGTTCTTAAAAGAAAATCCCTTTTGTTTGAGATATTCAATGGTCATTTTGCCATCTTGAAGAGCATAGCCTAATCCAAATTTTGTTTGTTGATCCGCGCTAATTTGTCTCTTCTCGAGATATTCTCGAGCGACAACGCCTTCATCAGTCATTAGGCAGTACTTATAGAACTTTTGAATTTCACTAATGCAGTTGTAAACTGGAACGAGGTTTGTATCGACTGGTTTAACATAGGCCTTCTTATGAAGGCGTGGGTCGTCATAACCAATGATTTCGGCTACTTTACGGACAGCTTCTTCAAAAGTGCATTTCTCGTACTTTTGTACGAAAGTGAAAACATCACCACCGATGTTATCGACGAAACATCTAAATGTTTGGTGTTCCTTGGAAATCTGCATTGATGGCTTATGGTCATCATGGAATGGGCAGATACAAACATAGTTACGTCCTTTCTTTTGAACGCTTGGCAAAAAATACGAGATGATATCAACAATATCAGCGCGTTCTTTAATTTCTTTTAAAACATCGTAATCAATTGCCATAAACTTCGTTTATAATCTACTAAATATTAACTAATAATTTACTAATCAATAATTTTGCTTTCTAAGAAGTTGCGGACTTCATCGACTTTGATTCGGACTTGTTCCATGGTGTCGCGATCACGGATTGTAACACATCCATCGGTTTCAGTATCGAAGTCTACTGTTATACAGTAAGGTGTTCCGATAGCGTCTTGACGACGATAACGTTTACCAATACTTGCTGTTTCATCATAAGTAACAGAGAAGTATTTGTTTAGCTTTGCTAAAACTTCTTTAGCTTGTGGAGCTAATTGTTTACTTAATGGAAGAACAGCAGCTAAATATGGAGCAACCTTTGGTGAGAAGTGCATGACGATACGGGAATCGTTTTCAAGTTGTTCAACATCGTATGCTTCGCATGCGAGCATTAAGAAGATACGTTCAACACCCATTGATGGTTCAATACAGTATGGAATGTATTTCTCGTTTGTTTCTGGATCAAGATATTCTAAAGATTGTCCAGAGGCATCCATATGACGTTTTAAGTCGTAATCAGTTCTATCGGCTACGCCGAGAATTTCTCCCCAACCAAATGGGAACTTATATTCAACGTCACATGTTGCTTTACTATAGAAAGCAAGTTCTTCTGGTTCGTGGTCACGGTAACGAAGGTTTTCTTCCTTAATATTGAATGATTCAAGGAAGTGTAAGCAATACTCTTTCCAATAGGAAAACCATTCTAAATCTGTGCCTGGCTTACAGAAGAATTCCATTTCCATTTGTTCGAACTCACGCACACGGAAAATAAAGTTTCCAGGAGTGATTTCGTTACGGAAGGATTTACCAATATTACAGATACCAAATGGAATTTTGCGACGAGATGTTCTTTGAACATTCTTAAAGTTCACGAACATACCTTGGGCGGTTTCTGGACGAAGATAAACTAATGATTCGCTAGCTTCGGTAACACCAATATGTGTACGGAACATCATGTTGAACTGACGAATGTCAGTAAAATTAGATTTTCCACAAACCGGACATTTTACTTTCTTTTCGCGAATGAATTCCATGAGTTGATCATTGTTCATTCCATGAACATCAGCATCAGGATATTGTTCTTCGATTAAGTTATCAGCGCGGTGACGAGCATGGCATTCTTTACAATCGATTAATGGATCGGCGAATGTTGCCACGTGACCAGTTGCTTTCCAAACACCTGGATTCATGAGGATTGCTGCATCAACTCCAACATTTGTTGGAGATTCATGAACAAACTTCTTCCACCAGAGTTTCTTAATATTGTTTTTGAGTTCGACTCCTAAAGGACCAAAATCCCAGGAGTTAGAAAGTCCACCGTAGATTTCACTATCCTGGTAGACAAAACCACTCGTAATTAAATGATTTACGATTTCATCGAATTTCTTTTCCATTTTGATACCTCAATAAATTGAATGCTAAATATAATGCGTGCGCAAACACAACTTGTCAACCTATTATGAGTGTATTTTAGTTAATTTTTAGTTAATTTTGAAGTAATTTTAGTGATTTTAGCTTAAATTCAACTGTTCCAAGGATGAATTCTTCGAGCAAAGATAAAACAACAAGACATTCATCTTTCTCAAAGGCAATGTGATCATACATTTCTGGTTTCACCATAAAGATATATCGAATGATCTTTAATAGACGAGTTGTTAGTTTAGCCCCGTTTTGGCCATCAAAACAATCGCGGCACATAAATCCACCACTCGATGTGTTTATCGCGACGATGTCGTCTTTTTGACCACATTTCTGGCATTTATCGACACTCCAACCATATCCAGATTCATTTAAAATGAAGGCTAAGTAGATAATCGCGAGTGTATAGTGATCAAATCCAGATTCCAAAAGTTCAATAATCCTTTTAATTGATGGATAGGCTTTATAGTAGTCTTTTTCTAAAAGAAACTTCGTGGTTACTTCCCCAATAAAATCAAACATTGTTAATCCAATAAAGGAATCTCGAAGTTTGGAATGCGATTTAATAATGCTACCTGTCCTTAAAGACAGACCATCTTTTGTTTTCATTAAATCGAAGTGTGATTCGGCAAATGGAAGAACACTAAAAGAGTTCTTTGACTGAATCTTTCTAATTCCACGTGCTAAAAAAGAAAACGATGATCGTTCGTTAATGACGCAAACCATCGCGTCATAATCGCGATATTGATTCACTCGTAAAACGAGACCATCGATTTCCATTATTTATATCCAAGTTCTTTAAGAAGTCGTTGGTTATTTAACCAATCTTCTTTCACTGAAACGAATAATTCTAAGAAGATCCGTTTTCCATAATATTCTTCTAAGTCCTCGCGGGCTTTCATGCCAATCGCTTTGATACGTTTACCGTTTTTGCCAATCACAATTCCTTTATGGGATTCTTTATCAACAATAATTGTTGAACGGATAACACATTTATCCTTTTGGTTTTTAATATCATCCACTCTCACAGCTAAATTATGAGGGACTTCTTCTTTAAGAAGTTTGAGAAGCTTTTCGCGAATAACTTCTGAGACAAAGAAGGAAGGATCTTTATCTGTAATCGCATCTTTTTCAAAATATCGTGGGCCTTCTTTCATTAAAGATTTAATTTTCTCTAAAAGAGAATCGATGCCAAAGTTTTCAATGGCGGACATCTCGAGAATCTCCGCACTAGGATAAACTTCACGATATTTGGCTTTGATTTCTTCAACTTCAGGAAGTCTAAGTAAATCAATTTTATTGATTACCACAAATAAAGGTGTTTTTTTATTAATCTTTTCTTCAATCGCGGCATCTCCAGCATCAAATTTTCTTGATCCATCCACCACCAGAACAATCGCATCGACATCTTTTGCGGAGTCAAACGCTTGTTGGTTCATATAGCGGCCAAGTGAATGGTGCGCTAAATGAATCCCTGGTGTGTCGATGAAGATGATTTGGTATTCATCATCGTCATAGATACCTTTGATTGAATTACGTGTTGTTTGGGCTTTTTCTGTAACAATGGAAAGTTTACGCTCTAAAAGAGCGTTGATGATTGTGGATTTCCCAGCATTTGGTCTTCCAATAATTGCTACGAAGCCACTTTTCATTACTTTAAGTCGTCAGCAGAAAAGGCAAATGGAAGAAGTTCACGAACATTAGTTTCTTGAATTTGACCTTTAAGGTTTGACATATAAATTGGCGCATCAGCTGGGAAAATTTCACTGAGAACTTGTCGGCATGCTCCACAAGGTGAACATGGTTCATCAGAAGCAGCTGAAAGAGCCATTGCAGCAAAATCCTCTTTTTTCTTTCCGTGCATATAAGCGTTATACAGAGCATTTCTCTCTGCACACATGCAGAGTGGGTAAGCAGAGTTCTCCACATTTGCACCATAGAAAACTTCACCATCTTTACAAAGTAA
This sequence comes from Bacilli bacterium, assembly GCA_017447725.1. Classification (GTDB taxonomy): domain Bacteria; phylum Bacillota_I; class Bacilli_A; order RFN20; family CAG-826; genus Fiminaster. Next base: position 6,233 of record JAFSMX010000034.1, on the reverse strand, counting down.
AGCGGCGCCAACAGCAAAGTGGGAGTAAGGTGAGTAAGAAAGTTTTCTAGCTTCCTGAGCTTTTTGAACTAATTCTTCTTTTGTCATTTTCGACCTCCGAGGATTTCATCCTGTAATTTAAACATCACTATTTCATCTTCTTTTTTCATGTGGTCATAACCCAGAAGATGGAGTAAGCCATGAACGAAGAGGAACGACATTTCTCTAATTAGAGAATGTTCGTATACTTTTGCTTGTTCTTCGGCTTTTTCAAACGAGATTAGGATTGTTCCGAGTGAGATTTGGTCTAATCCGACAAGAGTTTGCTCTTCTTTGTCATCAAGGAAGGCAAAGCTAATCACATCGGTTGGACGATCTACACCACGGTATTCACGATTGATTTGATGAATGAACTTGTTGTCCACCACACTAACATCAACAAGATAATTATCTTTTAGAGATAAATGTTCGTAGACTTTCTTAGCGAGGTCATTAAAGATGTTCGCAAAGTCATCGTAAGTTTTTGGGCCTTGGTTGATATAGTCAATTTCAATCATGCGAGTTTTATTCTTGTTTCAGATTCGTTTGTATTGAATATCATATCACTATTAGGGAAAAATTCATAAATGAAATTAGTCTTAATTAGCTATAAACCGCATTTATCGTAAAACTGAGTTAGATTTTTCTTTTGTTCTTGCATGTTTGTTAATCGGTCAAAAAGAAGTGAAATTCCTTGTCCGATCACAAAGTAAACTCCAAAGTGGAAAACGGCAAAATTAGCCGACATTGTTTTTGATAAAACCATCATGAATAATGTTAATAACATTAAAATCATTTGGAAGAAGCAGTTTCGAGTTGTAATCATCATGCCGTAATGATTGCTTCTTTTGTTTAAATTTGTTAGTGTCGAAACAACTTGGTCTTGATGGTCAAATGCTGATGATTCTTGACAGTTCATCTCGTGAACAACTTTTTCATCGCCTCTTTGGGTGATGTATTTTTCTAACGCTTTATAAAGCGCGATAATCGCAATCACTAAAATGTTCTTCGGATCATTGATTGAAACTAGAATTCCAAGAATTAGTGCTAACGAAGCAAAAACAACAAGGGATTTTGATGATTGAAAGAGATTGACCTTCACTGCTAAATATTTTTGATATTCTTCATTGTTTTGGTTCTGACTATTTCGAAAGTAGAGTTGGATATATTTTTCATCAAAATAATCACTCATTTTGAATAAATACCAGTTCTCAAAAACCTCAATCATAATCAAAAACATGATCAACATGAAAATAAATGGTACGTTCTCGCTGAGATTCATTAGATAAAAATCTAAACCTAGCATTCCAACGATTAATAAAGCGACCACCACATGGACAACTCCATACGTTTTCGGCATTAATCGCGGTTTTTCAGCTTTGTATTTCCTGTCTAAATTTTCATTTTCAATGATTAATGCGCGTTTATCATAGATTCTTTGGAGATCTTCGTGTCTCATTTTGATTTTTCCACGTGCAGGATCACTAATGTAATAAATATCCCGATGGATTTTTGTTAGAACAACCATATGATTTCCGCTTAACTGGATTAAGATTGGAAGATGTTGTTCCTTTAGCTTACCGAACTCTAACTCATATCCGGTAAGATTAACTTGGTGTGTGGCAGCTATTTCGATCAAATCTAAAAACGAAAAGTGTTCTTTTTGTTCGCCTTTAGGCAAATAAAGGTAGTTTTTGTTCTTGGAAATGATGGCAAATAGCATCTTGAGCGAGGCATAGCCACAATCATGCTCGCTACTTTGATAACAAAAATTTTTCATAATTGTCCTCCTATTAACTTAATCCGTAAAAAATGCGAATTTTTGCACTTTTCTTTTTAAAGAACAAAAAAAGCAGTTATATATAACTGCTTAATTTTTGAAAAATTTTTATATTAGTAAGATTTACGTCTGGCCATTTCGCTTTTCATTTTGCGTTTGAGGCCTGGTTTTAAGTAGAACTCACGTTTGCGTGCTTCGAGAAGGACGCCTGATTTGTTCACTTGACGTTTGAAACGACGAAGAGCTTCGTCTAAGCTTTCGTTTTCACGAACGATTGTCTTTGGCATATGTTTTCACCTCCTCTTTTATTCACCTTTAACGATTTTGACGCCACAGGATGCACCAATACGAGATGCACCGGCTTCAACCATCGCCATTGCTTCTTCACGATTGTGAATTCCGCCGCTGGCTTTGACACCAACGTTTGGTCCAACTGCTTCACGCATTAATCTAACTGCGTGTGTAGTGGCACCGCCTGTGGAGAAACCAGTAGATGTTTTAACATAATCTGCTCCACCTTTGACACAGGCTTTGCAGCATTCTGTGATTTCTTCATCAGTTAATAAGCATGTTTCTAAGATTACCTTAAGAAGGATCTTTCCACATGCTTTTTTGACTAACTTAACTTCGTTAGCAATAAATTCGTAGTCATGGACTTTCGCCATTGAATCGTTAAGAACCATATCAACTTCTGTGGCTCCGGCTTCGATTGCTAATTTAGCTTCATAAGCCTTTGATTCTGGAAGTGTGGCACCAAGTGGGAATCCGACGACTGTGCAAACTTTAACATCGCTGCCTTTTAAAAGCTTTGCAGCAAGAGGAACAAATCCTGGGTTTACACACACGGACATAAAATGGTATTCAAGAGCTTCTTTACAAAGCTTTTCAATTGCTTCTGGAGTAGCATCTTGTTTTAACAAGGTGTGATCAATGAGTTTGTTGAGTTCCATGTTTTTTAATTCTCCGAATTATTATTTTTCTTCAACAGCCTTTTTGGATTGTTTGACAACTTCTTTACCGTTGTAGTAACCACATTTTGGGCAAACGTTGTGGGATTTGATTGTTGCACCACAGTTTGGGCATGTGACTAATCCGCTAACGGATAATTTGAAGTGTGTACGACGTAATCTTTTTGCTGTCTTTGAAGTTCTTCTAAATGGTACTGCCATATTCTAAATCCTCCGACGAAGATTATATCTTAAATGGCAATCTATTCAATATATTTTTAGACAATGTTTAATTTTTATATATTTTATCTCGAATTTATCGAACTTTTAATTTTACAATCTTTCCTTTATACTCATCAGAGAAATCGCCATCTAATTTTATATAATTAGACGTAAATCCAGACATCAAATTTGTCACTTTATTTCTCTCTTCTAAGATGACTTCCATCTCCTCACCAAGGAAACGATTCTTAAAGGATTCTTGAAGTTCTTTTGACAAGTTTAACAAAACTTGCACTCTTTGTTGTTTAACACTCGGATCGATTTGTCCATCCATCTTCGCTGCATCTGTTCCCGGACGAGCGCTAAACGGGAATACATGGACTTCCGCGAAGTTGATTTTCTTTATAAAAGAAACAGTTTCTTGAAATTCTTCCTCAGTTTCTTGTGGGAAGCCAACAATAACGTCAGTTGTAATTGCAATATCTGGACAGACTTCACGAAGTTTATTAACTTTGGTTAAGAAATCATCAGTTTTATATTTGCGGCGCATCCTTTTTAAGACAGTTGGCGAACCACTTTGAAGTGGCATATGGAGATGATGAGCTAAATTTGGATACTTTGTAAACAAAGTAATTAATTTTTCATCAATCTCACTTTCTTCAATAGAAGAAATGCGTAATCGATATAAGCCTGGAAGTTGTAGTAATTCTTCGACTAAGTCTGAAAACGAACATTCATGATTATCAATCCCGTAATGGGCAGTATGAATGCCAGTTAAAACAAATTCTAAATAACCCTGATCAATTAATGATTTAATCTCATCGATAATCTCTTGCTTTGGTCGAGATCTCGATACACCTCTGGTGTAAGGGATTGTGCAATATGAACAAAAGTTATTACATCCGTCTTCAATTTTAATATAAGCACGTGTTGCATCAGGTACAGCAAAACTTTTGAAAGATTCATATTCAAAGTGGCGAGTGTCTTCGTCAATATCTTTGATTTTTTCTTTATTATTTAAATAAGAATTAATTAATAGAGGGATTTTACTACGGTTTGATGTTCCAACAACAATATCCGCACCACATTCATTTAAAACATAATCAGCGTGGTTTTGGGAATAGCAACCCATGACCACAATAATACCTTCGATATTTTTCTTTCTCTCACGTCGAATTATCTGACGAGATTTTTGATCGGCAACCGCGGTAACAGAGCAGGTATTGATAAGTGTGATATCCTTATTAGGATATAAATTAAAAAGTTGCTCCTTTAAGGCACTTGATTCATACGAGTTTACTTTGCAACCTAAAGAGACAACTTTAATCATTATTTTCTTTCTAAATGAGCGGCTAAAACAGATAAAGCATAGAAGGATGCTGTCTCAGCTCTAAGAATTCTTTTTCCTAAGGAAACAGTTTTGTATCCATACTCTTTTGCTTCATTAACTTCGTTTTCACTAAATCCACCTTCTGGACCAATCATAATCGCGATTCTTTCTCCTGATTTAACGCTTTTAACAGCATTTAAGAAGGAGGATGTTGATCCTTTCTCTCCTTCATAAGCCATCAGTTTAATATCAGCTCGGATTTCTGGTAATTGATCAAATTTGATCACTCGATAAAGAAGTGGAAGACGAGTACGTTTAGATTGCTCCGCTGCTTCTTTGACAATACGGTTAAAACGTTCAAGCTTGAAACTTCGATCTAAATTACGAATCTTCGCAATCGAACGTTCGCTTTGAAGCAAAACGATTTCTTCAACACCAAGTTCGGTTGCTTTTTGAAGGACTAAATCGAGTTTTTCTCCTTTTAGGAGAGAGGCAATTAAAACAACATCATTTTTGAGTTCGTTATTTTCTTTTAAGCGGGTGATAATTTTAATCGAAAGAGGTTTAATGGATTCAACACTACATAAAAAGAGTTTCCCTTCGCAAACGACTTCGATTTGGTCGTTGACGCGAGCTCTCATCACTTTAATAAGGTGAAATTGATCACTTTCAGCTAAAACAGCTTCTTTTCCGATAATATTTCCAAAATAACGTTGCATCTTACTTTAAAAACTCTCCTCTTCCATCTTTGAGTGTTGGACTTGTTAGCATATAGATGCCTTTAAAAATGTAGTAGATTTCGATCACAAAATAAGGAATCAAAAACCCAAAAACATTCTTTAAAGCGAAACAAAACAAAATAGTTCCTAAACCACCAATTGCTAAAAGTGTAATTGCTATTGCAATTAAGGCTCTTTTTGGTCGAGAGATATAAATCTCATCAATACCAAAAACACCAAGAAGCATTGCTAGAATTCCAGCAACTTTTTTGGAGCGTGGTTTTAGATTGTTGTCTTTTAACTCAACAGGATTAAAAACTTTTGTAATGTCGATTGTCGAATCATCGATTCCTTCAAGAGGTTTCTTTCCACCACAAAATGGACAAATTTCTTTGTCTAAACGGGAGATCGATTCATGACAATAACGACACTTAGGCATAAATACGTGTAAAGTATATCACAAGCGCAAAAAGAAAAAACGACCAATATGATCGTTTTTGCTTTATTTGCTAATTAATAGTTAGTTTTATCTTCGATTGCAGCGTATTCAGCGTAGAGTTTTAAGCATGCTTTACGGTCAAGTTCGATGACCATTTCATCAAGATGACCTTGCATCTCATAGAAGACTTTATCTCTAAATCCGATACCTTCGGTATCAACGATATTACAGCCATAATAAACTTTTTTAATATTGGCCCAGAGAATAGCTGCCATACACATTGGACATGGTTCACCAGTTGTGTAAAGTTCACAACCACTTAAATCAAATGTACCAAGTTTTTTACAGGCTTTATGAATTGCCATCATTTCACCGTGACAAGTTGGATCATTGTTTTTCACGACTTGGTTATGACCTTTTCCAACGACGACGCCATCTTTGACAATGACTGCACCGAAAGGTCCACCGTGGCCAGCACGAATACCTTTGCGTGCTTCATTAATTGCCATTCTCATGTATTTGTTCATCTCTAAATACCTCGCAAAATATTATAACATAAATTTTGCTTCGACTCATTAACGAATTAATTACTTAGTAATTAGATTTAGTATCATTCCAAAATAAAAGAGGGATTAACTGAACTAGTCAAGCGAAAGTAGACAGTTCAAAAAAGCTCTAATACCCCATGTCATGTTTATACTGATGTGGGGTTTTATATTGCAAAGCATATGCTGGACGTTCATAGTTAAACCAATGTATGTATGCCTTGATAAACTTG
>JAFSMX010000005.1 GCA_017447725.1 Bacilli bacterium | reverse complement strand
TTCGACAGTGTAGCCATTGCTAGAAAGTTTGGATTTAGAACCTTCCGCAGAGTAGTTATCTGGTGTACAAGCACATAAGGCAAATGCGCCAGCAAGTAATAAACTTGAAATGAGTCTTTTCATAATTTATATCTCCTTTACATTTATATTTTAATATAAATAATTCAATAAAGTACTTTTAGTTAGTTTTTTTAACTTCTACATATCTGTTCGTTCGAAGAAGTCTAGACTATCAAGCGATTTAATTGCTCTAATTAAGTAATCAAAGTCAGTAATTGGCCAGCGGTATCCCAAGCGATACAAGGCTTTGACAGTAAAGGAAGGATCGCCTTGAATACATTCGTGAGTTAGGTTGTCACTACTGTTGTAGTTCAGTAGTGTTGAAACAATCACACTCTTCTTTGGATCTTTCATCGCTTCTTTTAAAGCGCTACTAAATTCTTCATCACTCACTTTATCCATGTGTAAGCCAGCTAAATCCATCGCATCAACAACATCACCCATTTGGACAGTGTGACAGTTGAAGCTATGGAAGACGGTAAACTTCTTTGGAACCTGGGCTAACAAGAGAATTGTTTTCGCTGTTTCATCAATTGGTGAGAAGTCAGTGTATTGGTCTAAAGCGGAAATTGGGAACTTCTTTAAAGCATTATAGCCTTTTAGGCTACGCATAAAGTTATTCGTGACGCTATTAATCTGGAATTCACCATCGCTTTGCCTACTCATTAAGTTACCAACACGGATGATCTTCACATCTAATCCATCTTTTTCGTGGGCATCTAGTAAAGCTTCCTCAGCTTTGAACTTCGAATTAGCGTATTTATTCGATAAGTCTTGTCCAAAGTAGAGTTGGTTTTCCTTAATTAAGTAGTTCGATGGGAACTTATGATCAACGTTTTCTCCGGCAACGGAAACAGTGGAGATGTGAACAAATCTTGCTTGATGAGCTTTGGCAACTTCGATAAGATTAACGACACCTCCGACATTCACACGTTCGATACTATCGTCGTTAGCGAAGTGTTTAACAATTGCGGCGGCGTTAATAATTGTATCGAACTGATAACCTTTTAATTCTTCTAAAAGATTATTCGAAGTAATATCAGCGTTGACCACTTTAACGTACTTATCAAATTCTTCATCTAGTGGAGAATCAAAGTAATACATGAGTAATCCTTTCATTCTCTCAACTGGATTAATGTCTTTTCCTCGGACAAGAATAATCATCTCACGGTTTTGATCAAGAAGTTCTTTAAAGATATGGATGCCTAAGAATCCTGTCGCTCCAGCAAGTAAGACTCTACCTAAATCACGTTCCAGTTTAATCTCATCAACATATTGAACATCGTTATATTTCAGAGATTCTCTTTCGATATCTTTTTCAAAGGCTTTTTCTTCATTTTGTACAGGTTTTGCTGGTGATTTATGACCTTGAATAAACTCTGCTAAGTCTCTTGGAGATGGATGAGCAAAGATATCTTGGTAGGTAATTTGGTAGGAGTGGTTCAAAGCAAAAATAACGACTTTTGCCGCGGTTAATGAAGTTCCACCAATATCAAAGAAGCTATCAGTCGCACTCACTTTTTCGACACCTAAGATTTCTTGATAGGCTGTAGCAAAAGCCTTCTCAACTTCGTTAGCTGGCTCAACAAACTCTTTCCCTTCTTCAGTAAACGTTGGAGCTGGTAAAGCACGTTTATTCACCTTTTGGTTTTGGTTTAATGGAATCGCATCAATCTGCATGATACTGGCTGGCACCATGTAGGCTGGTTTATTTTCCTTAATGTGTTTCTTTAATTCTTCAATATCAATCTTCTTTTCACTAGTGAAGTAGGCGGCTAAGAATTTACCTCCGGCTTCTAAGTCAAAGGCTTGCACGGTCACGTCTTTAATTCCTGCAAAGGAACGAATCGCCATCTCCACTTCACTAAGTTCGATACGGAAACCACGAATCTTGACTTGTCCGTCGTTTCGACCAATAAAGTCAATTGTGCCATCCTCTAATCGACGGACAATATCACCTGTTCGGTAAATTCTTTCGTATCCTTCTTGATTAGAGAACGGATTTTTAATAAATGTTTGTTCAGTCTTTTCTTTTAAGTTGAGATAACCTAAACCAACACCTAAACCAGAAATCCAAAGTTCACCTAGAGCTCCATTAGGAACTTGTTTTCCAAATTTATCGACAACGTATAACTTATAGTTATCTAGTGGTCGACCAATTGGGATACGGTGGTACATTTTATCCACTAAATAGGTAGTGGAGAAAATCGTACATTCAGTTGGTCCATAACCGTTATAAAGTTCATAACCTTTTGGTGGATCAAGTGGTGTCAGTTTTTCTCCACCAACAGAAAGGTATTTTAATGTGGATTCATAACCTTCTGCCGCAAATAGTCGACCCACCTGGGTGGTCATAAATGAATGAGTAACATTGTTTTTTGTAAAGTAAGCGGCGAGTTGATCAAGATTCATTCTTAATTCATCTGGGACAACACAGACGGCTGCGCCACTAGTTAACGCTGGATACATATCCATCATACAGGCATCAAAACCAAATCCAGCGTATGCGGAAACAACGCTATCTGGAGTTAAAT
>JAFSMX010000033.1 GCA_017447725.1 Bacilli bacterium | reverse complement strand
TGAGAGTTGGTTTAACTGGTTTAACCATGGCGGAATATTTCCGTGATGTGGAACACTAAAACGTTCTTCTCTTTATCGATAATATTTTCCGTTTCACCCAAGCTGGTAGTGAAGTCTCTGCCTTATTAGGCAGAACACCTTCAGCGGTTGGTTATCAACCAACACTTGCGACTGAAATGGGACAACTTCAGGAACGTATTACTTCGACAAAAGATGGTTCAATTACATCCGTCCAAGCAATTTATGTTCCAGCTGATGACTTAACTGACCCAGCTCCAGCCACAACCTTCTCCCATCTTGATGCGAAGACCGTTTTGGATCGTAACACAGCCGCGTTAGGTATTTATCCTGCTGTTGATCCACTTGATTCAACTTCTAATATTCTTGATCCAAATATTGTTGGTGAAGAACATTATAATGTTGCTCGTGAAGTGCAAAAGATTTTGCAACGTTACAAAGAACTTCAAGACATCATTGCTATTTTAGGTATGGATGAACTTAGTGACGAAGATAAAGTGGTGGTTAACCGCGCTCGTAGAATTCGTAACTTCTTATCTCAACCATTCCACGTTGCGGAAGGATTCTCTGGCTTTAAAGGAATCTATGTTCCGGTCAAAGATACAGTAGAATCATTTAGAGCCATCTTAGATGGAAAATACGATTCTTATCCAGAAAGTGCCTTCCTTTATGTTGGTACAATTAAAGATGTTGAAGCGAAAGCTAAAGGAATGAAATAATGACTTTTGAATTAGTTATCGTTACACCAAGAGGATGTTATCTCGACGAACAAGTCGAGTCTTTAAATGTGAAACTAAGTGGTGGATACGTAACTATTCTTCCAAAGCATACTCCAATGATTGGTGCGCTTGGTTATGGACCAATGCACATTAAGAAAGATGGTAAAACAATCTACTATGCTCTTCATGGTGGCGCATTAAATGTGACAAATGAAAAAGTTACGTTAATGGTCAACACTATTGAAAGAGAAGATGAGATTGATTTAGAACGTGCAAGGAAAGCAAAAGAACGTGCTGAAGAAAGACTAAAATCTCGCGGAGATGGTATCGATTTAAAACGAGCAAAAATGGCTCTTTATCGAGCGCTATCTCGAATTAATACAATCAATCATTAAAATTAAAAAGAACCAGCAATTCTCGGTTAAATGTTGAATAATTGACGGTTCTTTTTACTTGGCGATCTTAGAAATTTGAATATCGGATAAGCCAGCTCTTTGATGGATGAATAATGGCCCAGATGTTTCAGATTTTGCAGTTTGATATTTACTTACTTGCGATGCATTACTGAAGTCTAATTCAATAAGAGTAGCTTCATTTAACTGAGCTTTTTCTAACGCTAGTAAGAAGTCGACATCCGGAGCTTCAAAGAAGTAATTATCAACTAGAGAAACTTTTCTTTTTAATGTATTTCTTAATCGATTTTCAGAGTTAATTTGATCATAAGGAATTGATTCGATCTTCCCTTGGTTTACGACATAAAATGATGGACTATATTCAGATTTTAATTCGGGATATTTTTCATATAGTTTAGTCATATCATCGGCTTGTTGTGGTGCTTCTAAATGGAAAGTAAGAATCTTTGATTCTTGTGCAACTGTTTTAAAGCCCTCAAGGAACTTTTCACATGATGAGCAGCCTTCTAAAGAAAAATATAAACAGAATGAATCCTTAGCTTGAAAATGTTGGTCTACAACTTCGAATGTATCGTTACGAATCTCGAAGGAATCTCTAATTAAAAAATCTCCATCGCGTAGAGGTTTAACTTCTCCGCGATAAGAGCAAGCTGAAAGAGCACAAAGTGGAACGATTAAACTAAGTAGTGAACGAATCTTCATTTTCAATCTTTGTTCCTCGTGTTTTATATAATAACATAATAAATATGATTAATATTATTCTTTATCATCCAGAAATTCCGCAGAACACAGGTAACATTTTGCGTACTGCGATGGCGACTAACTCAGTCGTCCATATTATTGGCCCACTCCCATTTGAGTTATCTGATAAATCATTAAAAAGAGCAGGAATGGATTATCTAAAAGATGCCAAATATATTTATTATTCTTCATATGAAGAATTTAATGAGAAGTTTAAAGATCAAAAGATTTATTATGTGACCAAATATGGAACGCACTTATATTGTGAAGAACAATTCCTTGATCCTACGGAAGACGTCTATGTCATGTTTGGTCGAGAATCGACAGGAATTGATAAAGAAATTCTTAGTTCGCACAAAGAAAACACATTACGAATTCCAATGTTATCAACTGCAAGAAGTTTAAATTTATCGAATGCAGTGGCGATAGTGACATATGAAATTCTTAAACAACAAAAATTTCCTGGTCTTGCTAGTTTCGATATGATTCATAAATATCGTATTTAGTCACAGCGTTTTGCTGTTTCAAATAATTCTAAAGAACGTTCGCGAATGTTATTAATCTTGATGGTGGAATAGTTTTTAACTATTGCTTCACCTAAAGAATGACCTCGGCGAATGTTTTTCTTTCTGGTGTATTGAACTTCACCAGTTTTTTGTTTGGATAGATATAATGCTAATTCGCTAGCAAATAATAATTGATCTTCAGTCGGTTTTAATGAGGCAATAACAATATGTGAACCAGAACGGTCTTTAATATGAACCCATGTGAATTGACGATCTTGTTTCATAACAAAACTAAGATAATCGTTTTGTGAGGAATTCTTTCCGAAGTAGAAATAGACTCCTTGGTAGTTAATTTTCCAAGGTTTGTTAAATTCTGTCACGCGCACTTCATGTTTCTTACTAAATGAATATGATGAGACAACCTTATCAGCTTCTTTTTCATTAGGAGCATCGTAAAGTTGTTGAAGAATTGATTCGTATAAATTTATTTCGTTATTTGCTCTTTCTAAGTTAGTTTCAACAAGTCGAATTGTCTCTTTAGATTTCTTTACTTTTTTATAGAAAAGTTGAATATTTTCGCTAATTGTTTTAGTCCCATCTAATTCAATTATTTCTCCATCAACTTCAATCGAGGTTAAACGTTGTTTTAAATTGATACCTGAAATTAGTAAATTATCAGCGATTTGCTGGTAATTTTGCTGCAATTCTGCGTTCATTTTGTCTTGTTCGATGTTACGAATTTTGGTCTTACATTTCTTAATTTTTGTTTGTAAATTTGAGATAAATTCTTGGTATTTATCGAGCCTTCTTTTTTGAACAGATTCAGCAAACAATTTTTCGATTAATTCTATAGTAAGTTCCGTGTCTCCATCGTGAAGTTTTTCGTTTGTTGGTGAAACATAAACGGAATTATTTTCTGGTCTTCCATCTTTTGAATGATAGAAAGCGGTGATCACTTTGTTCTTTAAGTCAGTCACAATGAGGTTTGGATGATTTGGAAATACTTCAAAATGAAAAAGTAAGTTCTCATTTTCATTATTTGAAATCGCGACTCGAAATTTGATGATAAAGTCATTTTTCGATAATTCGTAATCGACAATCATAAACTCATTTGAAATTGCTCTAAGCTGAGAAGCAAAGACTGAATTAAGTGATTCAAAATATGAATCAGTTTTATTTATATAAAAACAAGGATTTCTAGTTGATAAATCAAAGCAGAGAAAATCACGGTTCTTTTCCTGACTAAAAAAGAGGATTGTATCCTTTGATAAAACAACCGGAGAAAAGAACGCTTTTCCTAGGAATAAGTGTTCATTTTCTTTTAAGTATTTTTCAATCGAGGAATGGATGAATCGCATATCTTCTTTATTTTATATGAAGATATCTTGAAATGAAATATCGCACTTAATATAATTAAAAACATGAAAAAACGTGGATTACTAATTATAATGTCCGGCCCAAGCGGCGTCGGAAAAGGTACAATTCGTGAAGAATTGATGAAGAAAGACGACTTAAATCTTCATTATTCCGTTTCAATGACTACTCGTGGGATGCGTCCAGGAGAAATTAATGGAAGAGAATATTACTTTGTCAGTCGTGAAGAATTTGATCAAAACATCAAAAACGATAACTTACTTGAATGGGCCGAATTCGTCGGCAATCGTTATGGAACTCCAAGAGATAAAGTGGAACAAATGCGTAATGATGGCAAAAACGTCATGCTCGAAATCGAAGTTAACGGAACAGCTCAAGTATTAAATAAAGTTCATGATGAAGGTGTTATTTCCATCTTTATCGCTCCTCCTTCTTTAGAAGAACTCGAGAAAAGACTTCGTGGAAGAGGAACCGAATCAGATGAAGTTATTAAATCTCGTGTTGCGAAGGCAACCCAAGAATTCGCCTTCAAAGACCAATACAAATACGTTGTTGTGAATGACGATTTATCAAAAGCGGTGGATGAAGTCCGCCAAATCATTCTTAAGGCAATGAAAGGAGAGTAACATGGTTACAATTTCAATTTATGGTTTAGACCAATATGTTGTTGGTCATTACTCAAAAGAACACACAGCAAACTTAGCTAGTTTATTTGAAGTTGATGAAAAAGACGTTGTCTTCTATGCTCCAAATGCATACGTTTTCCATAATGGAGTTGAACAAACAAGTTGGAACACCATTGTTAAAGTTAACGCTCCTGAACAATGCGAAAATCTCGAAGACAAAGTCGCGAATTATATTACAAAAACTCTAAAAGAGTTTAGTATCCATTTAGTTATCGAATTCTATTATTATCATAAACATCATCGTTATGAATATGTGAATAAGGAATATCCTCGCTATATTTCCGAAGAAAACGTTGTTAACGTCGAAGATGAAGAATACCAAGAAGGTGACGAAATCTACGAAGGAAACATGTTTGAAGGATTTGAAGAAAAATACGAAGAAGCACACCACTGTAAAGATGGTGAATGTGACTGCGGACACAAACATTAATGATTGAACTATTGGTTTGTAAAGATGTGTTAAGCGAAATTCTCTATGAGAACAAAACTTTTAAACGCGCCTTAAGTGACCAATGTTTTTCTAAAAAAGAACATAGTAACATTCGACGAACTGTCTCAGCTTTAGTTGGATGCGAACTTAGACACCATTTTTTAGTGAAGAAAGTTCTTGATAAATTGAATCTAGAGCTTACTTTAGATCAAAGAACTTTCTTATATCTTGCTTTAGCAAACAATCACTTTTTAAAAGCCTTAGACATTAAAGGTGTTAACGCTCAGATTGAAGAAGTTTTTGGTGAACTATATGCTAAGGTTGAACCTTTACTTGATCCAAATCTCAATCTTTTTGAGTATCTCAACATTAATAAGAAGAGTTTCGATTATATTTCGATCCGCTTTAACTTGCCAAAATGGTTACTTAAGAGTTGGGCCAAAGAAATCGGTTTATCAAAGACTTACCGCATTATTCATCAACTAACTTTACCTAACGATCAAACATATCGAATTAATGAATTTAACGAATTTGGAAAAGAGTTTATCGAGAAGCACAAAAACTTACTAGGCGAAGAAATTTATCCAGGAATTGTCCGTATTTCTCGAAAAACAATGTCGCAAAATCCAGACTTAAAAAGCGAATTTTTATTCGAAATTGATTATCGTTTAAAACGACTTATCGACAATGTTCAATCTTCTTTAGTTCAAGAATTATCAATTTATTCTGATGAAGATGATTCATTACCATTTGAAGAACTAGCTCGAAGTAGCGGCAAGCTTGGTGTAAACGTTGTTTGCCCAAGTTTTGAAGAAAGAACAAAGCTTGTTCGAACTTTAAGAATTAGCAAAGCGAAAAACATTAATGTTTTTAAAGCTGGTGATGTGATTGCTATGAAGACTGGTATTTCACGAGATAGCGAGCTCTTCTACTGCTATCCAAAATCCTCTTCATATTCATACATCAATAAATATCCTGATTATATTGTTCGCTTCCGTAACACACAAATTGATGGCTTAGTTGATAACCAAAATAAAGCTCTCGAAAAATGCGCTGAGTTTATTTGTGATGGTGGTGAACTCGTCTATATTGTGAACACACTAAATAAACGTGAGACCAAAGATGTTGTCGAAGCATTCTTACAATCTCACCCATCTTTCAAGCTAGTTAAAGATGAGCAATTCTATCCTGATCAGCATTCCAGTTCATTCCTTTACTATGCTGTTTTAAAGTTGGAGAAAAACCATGGAGAAAATTAATTTACTTGGTTGTGAAATGTCCAAACTTGAACAGCTCATGCTTGAAAGAGGACAAAAGAAATATCGAGCAACCCAACTCTATACTTGGATCTATGAAAAAGAGACGCTCAACTTTGATGATATGAGCGATGTTTCTTTACGCTTTCGAGAAGAACTGAAAGAGAATTTCTGTCTTGATTTACCAAAGATTTATCGTAAACAAGAAAGTAAAGACGGAACAATTAAACTCTTACTTGAGCTTGGCGATGGAGCAAAAGTTGAAACTGCTCTAATGCCTTACCGCTATGGTAATGCCATCTGCGTCTCTAGTCAGGTTGGTTGCAACATGGCTTGTGCTTTCTGTGCAAGTGGTTTGCTTAAAAAGCAAAGAAACCTCGAAACATTTGAAATTGTTGGTCAAGTTTATGTGATGAACCAACTTCTGAAAGAAAAAGGGGAACGTGTTAGTCACATCGTTGTGATGGGAACTGGTGAGCCTTTTGATAACTATGATAATGTCCTTGATTTTATCCGTATTGTGAATCATCCAAAAGCTTTCGCAATCGGCGCTCGCCATATCACTGTGAGCACATGCGGACTAGTTCCAGGTATTATGCGTTATGCTCATGAAGGAATGCAGACCAATCTTGCCATTTCGCTTCATGCTCCAAACGATGAAATCAGAAATCAATTAATGCCAATCTCTAAGGCTTATCCAATGGATAAACTGATGGAAGCGGTGAAATATTATGAAAAAGAAGCTGACCGTCGTGTCACTTTTGAATACATCATGTTAAAAGATATGAACGATACAATCGAGTGCGCTCGCCAATTAGTAAAACTAATCCGTGGAACAAAAGCTTATGTAAACTTAATTCCATATAACCCAGTCGATGAAAAATCATTTAAACGAAGTGAAGACGATAACGTTCATCGCTTCTTCTCATATTTAATGCAACACGGCGTGACTACAACTGTTCGCAAAGAATTCGGAAACGATATTGATGCGGCTTGTGGCCAACTAAGAGCTAAGGAACAACATGAAAGCAATTAAGGGAGCATTTATTTCTCGTACTGATATTGGTAAGGTCCGTGTTGTTAACGAAGACCGAGCCATTTCTCTTGTAAACGCACAAGGGGATGTTTTACTCTGCGTTTGCGATGGTCTTGGTGGTCACAATAAAGGTGATTATGCTTCACAATTAGCGGTGAATGTTTTAAGCGATGAATTTAGAAAAATAACCAAGTTTTACGGTGGTTTTTCGATTCGTTTATTCTTAAATCGCGCGTTAAAAACAATTAATCATGAAATCTTTTCAACTGCCGAAAAGAACAAGATTTACCAAGATATGGGAAGCACAATTGTTCTTGCCTTACTCCATAAAAAACGTATTTATATTGCCTATGCTGGAGATTCAAGAGCATACGGATTAAAAGATGGTGTCTTTTCTCAATTAACCGAAGACCAAAGTTATGTCGATTATCTCTATAACATTGGCAAGATAAAAAAAGAAGAAATGTCCATCTCTAGCGACCGACATAAATTGATGAATGCTTTAGGAATTTATCCAACAATTTCTTACTCATTAGTGATTTTAAAAAATGAATATGACTCCATTTTGCTTTGTTCTGATGGTTTATATAACAACATGAATAATGATCAAATGAGAGATATCTTATTAACAAGTGAACGACTTGAACAAAAAGTCGATACTTTACTCGCTGTTGCTAACTCCAACGGTGGGTCTGATAACATGGCAATTTCGCTTTGGGAGAAAATCAAAAATGATTAAGATTGGTGATGTTCTTTCAAATCGTTATCGTATTACCGGTCGTATTGGAACAGGTGGAACCGCGGAAGTTTATTTAGCAACCGATTTTGTTTTAAAACAAACAGTTGCTGTGAAAATCATTAAAGAAGAGTTAGTTAATGACCCACGAAGCGTTGCTCGCTTTGAGCACGAAGCCGAATCGTGTGCGTCTTTTAACCATCCAAATATTGTGAAGGTTTATAATCAAGGCAAAGTTGATGAACGTCCTTACTTAATCTTTGAATATGTTAAAGGTCAAACTTTGTTCGATCGCATTGATTTCCAAACAAATTTCTCTTTAAAAGAAGCCTCCGAAATCATGATTCAACTCTTAGACGCGATTGATTGCATCCATAAACGTGGGGTAATTCATCGCGACATTAAACCGCAAAACATTTTCTATTTAGCCAATGGAACAGTAAAACTTGCCGATTTTGGTATCGCACAAAGTTTAGATGAAGATGATTCTAAGCTTGGTGTGTTTGGATCAGTTTATTATCTAGCTCCTGAAGTCTGTGTTGGTGAACAAGCTTCTATTCAATCTGATATTTATTCCTGTGGTGTTACTTATTTCCAACTTCTTACTGGAAGACTTCCATTCGAAGATGGCTCAACAAAAGATATCGCAATGGCACACGTGAAACGTTCGTTCCCACATTTAAGTCAATTTAAACCTGGAATTGTCGATGTTTTTGACAAAATTATTCATAAAGCTTGTGCAAAAAACCCAGCAAATCGTTATAAATCTGCTCAGGAAATGATGAACGATATTTCGAATGCATTGCACAATAAAGATAACCTCAAAGAACATAAGAATTTGTTAAAGAAAATCTTTGGATTTAAATAATGATTGGTAAGATTGTTTCAACTAGTGGTGGGATTTATCGCATCTATAAAGATGGCGTTTGTTACGATGTTTTTCCAAAAGGAATTTTTAAATATCGTAAAGAACATCTTTATGTCGGTGATAACGTTGTATTCGACGAAGACCACTTTGTCATTGAAAAAATATTAGAGCGTAAAAACGAACTCATTCGCCCTCGCTGTGCCAACATCGACTTAGTTTTAGTGACTATGAGTGTTGTTGAACCAGAACTTAGTGAAGAACTTATATATAAGTTCCTAACCTATGTTTTAATGCACGAAATTGAAGCTAAAGTTATTTTAACTAAAGTCGATTGTCTAAAAGATAAAACACAGATCAAACGAATCAAAACTGACTTAGCTAAAATTGGCATTGAAACAATATTTGTTTCTAAGGATGACGAATCATCCAAACAAAAAGTTCGTGAACTAGTTCAAGGTAAAGTTGTTTTATTTATGGGTCAAACTGGAGTTGGTAAATCTAGTTTAATTAACGCCATTGATCCAGCTTTTAACCGTAAAATCGGCGAATATTCAAATGCCTTAGGAAGAGGAAAACACCAAACTAAGGAAGTTATTCTTCTCCCTTATGAAGATTCCTTTATAGCTGATACTCCTGGATTTTCTTCGCTAGATTTATGCATTTATAAAGAAGATTTGGCACACTATTTTCCAGGATATGAGAAATATTACACTGAGTGTTATTTCTCTAATTGTCTACACCAAAACGAAAAACAATGTAAAATTAAAGAAGAGATTGCAAATGGGAATCTATCTAATGAAGCCCACGAAATCTATCTGAAATTATTATCCGAATTAGAATATCGTCAAGAGAGGTACAAATAATGAAAAACTATATTGCTCCAAGCTTATTATCCGCAGATAAAAATGATTTAAAAAATGAAATTTTAAAAGTCGAAAAACTTGGTGCCGAATACATTCACTGGGATGTTATGGATGGCATTTTTGTACCAAATAAATCCTATACTCCTGAACAAGTTCAAGAGTTCGCTAAATGCCATAAAATGGTGAACGATGTTCACATCATGGTTCAAGACCCAAAGAAATGGGCTCCAATCTTTGCTGACGCTGGCGCTGATCTAGTCACATTCCATCTTGAAGCAGTTGATTTCTGTCCAAAATGTACATCAAAAGTCATTAATGACTTACATGCTAAAAACTGTAAAGCTGGAATCTCTATTAAACCAAAGACTAATGTCAAAGAAGCTTTACCATGGTTAGACAAAGTTGAACTAGTTTTAGTAATGTCTGTTGAACCAGGAAAAGGTGGCCAAGCATTTATTCCAAGTGCATTAAAGAAAATTAAAAAACTCCGTAAATATATTGATAAACACCATCTCAATTGTTTAATTGAAGTCGATGGTGGAATAAATGCTGAAACCGGTGCAAAGTGCCGTAAAGCTGGCGCCGATATTCTTGTCGCGGGTTCATATATTTATGGACATGACGATTTAAAAGAAAGAATGGAGTCCCTTAGATGATTTCGATTAATCTTGTTTGGATTTTCTTTCTCGTTGCTTTTGCTGGAGTTTTTATTGCTCTAGGAGTTTTAAGTATTGTTCGACTTCGTTATGTTGAAGAAGAGAATCGCTCATTTATAAGACTTTTTCCGTGTGAACTGATTAAAGAGAATATACCAGCCTCTGGCGTCTATCGAATTTTGTTATTCACTTTTAGTGGATTATGTTTCGCTCCAGTCTTTGTTGTTCTTCCACTCTTAGATGAGTTTGGAGGATTAGGCGCGATTGCAATGATCGTCTCCTTCTTATTTGGTGTAGAAGGATTAGTAATGGTCTCGATTTTCTTATTCAATATTCGTTACACGAATACCCATACTAAATTATCGACTGTCTTTATGGCGGGATCATTCCTCGTGAATGGCTTAACAACTGTCTACGCCATTCTTACTTACACCACCTGGAACAAGTTTGATAAAGGAAGTCCACTTACATTAGTGATGGCTATCCTTGCTGGATTATTAACAATTGCTACTTTAGTGATTACCCTAAATCCAAAATTAAAGAATTGGGCTCAACTCGTGAAAAGTGGTAGTGGAGAAGAAGTGACTTATTCTCGACCGAAGATCTTCCCGCTTGCTTTCTCGGAGTGGTTACTAATCTTAATTAATTTCTTAGGTGAGATTATCTTCCTAATTTCCTTAATAAGATAAGTATATAAAGATGAAAAAAACCGTCTGTTGACGGTTATTTTCTATCACTTAAGTAATAAATTACTTAGCGTTTTTCATTAAGGAACGGTGGGCTCTAGCTGTCATACGGACAGTGACCATTTTTCCATTAATGTTAACTTTGTATTTTTGTAAGTTGGCGTTCCAGACACGACGGGTAGCAATATTACTATGGGAACGGTTGTTACCGGATCTACGTCCGACACCTGTGATTTGACAAACTCTTGACATCGTATTTACCTCTCAATCTTAAGAAAAGCAGTTGCTATTATATCAATGTACTTTAGTATTTTCAAACTAAAGTTTATTTTTTGAGTATCTTCGTTGGAAATCTTCCAATTCGAGGAGCCGACAATTTCGTAAAGCGTACTCGTAAAGTTTGCCTTCCTTATCAAAAGATAAGAAGCATTCTTTTCCAGATTCAAGGAAGAAGTCTAAAGTCTTATGTTTTTTGCTCCATTCTTCATTAATGTAAACAATGTGCGACCACTCGTAAGAAACTTCTTTTCCCATACGAACATGAACGACTCTGGAATCATTCAAAATGTAATAGGTATTTTTAATTGACATAACACAAAGAATGATACTCATCACCACTAAAAGTGGTGTATAAATGAAAAATGGAAGATCTAAAGCATGGTTTGTCACAACCGAAGCAAACGTAAATGAGAAGAAGAAAATTGCTTCAAAAACAAGGAATGTTCCGATGTATAAACCAATCAATTTCTTGCTAGAAAGATGAACAACAATATCTTTACCTTTACGAGACATGTTTTTATTGTAGCAAATTCGAAGTGATGACTCTACTTATTATTTCATTCCAATAATTACTATGTTATTATTTTGGAAATGAAAACGGCTAAAAAAGAGTGCATATTTAATATACTGATTCACTCTATTCCATATGTGATTCTTGTTTTAGCAGCTGTTTTTTCAACCTACGTCCTTTTTTATGATGGTATCGCCGGTGGTGATGACATCGGTTTTCATATTTCCCAAATCTACGATATTTATTACGGAATGAAACATGGTAATTTTGGCATTGGCCCAAACCATGTTTTCATGGGTGGCTTTGCTATTTATAACCAAAGCTATTATGGACCTGTTTCCCATTATTCAGCCGCAATTATTGCGTTTCTAACTTCATGGGCTGGAGGAGATGTTATTTTTGGCTATAAAGCCACGATCTTCCTTTCCTCGATTTTAGGCGCAATTTACATGTATAAATTTGGTCGTAAAATTTCGAAAAACTATTACATTTCCCTAATAACTGCCTTTATTTTTATCTTCCTTCCATACCGTAGTTTCTGCGCATTATCTCGCTGCGCCTATGGCGAAGCAGTGGCAATCGGATTTATTCCGATGGTGTTTTACGGTGCATATTCGATTTTATATGATGATTTTAAAGTCTCTTCTTACATCGCCTTAGCTTTAGGTGCTGCCGGTGTGATTATGACGCACCCATTTACTGGACTTTTGACAGCGATTTTTGGAGTTATTTTTGTCTTTGCTAATTTCAAACAAATCATTATTAAAAGAAAAGATAAATTGTTCTGGACCTCCACAGGAATTACCGTGTTTTTAACAATCGGATTAGTTCTTTATTATGTGGTGAATTCGATGGTTGTTAAAAACTCTGGAATCTATCGTTTCTCTGATCCGGAAATTCAATGGACAAACCTTGACTTTGTGCAAACATCAACAGGAACCGCAACAGACTTTTCTGGTTTCCTAAATATTGGGTGGATTCGTTCAGTAGAATTCTCTAAGTGGTGGGATGCTTCAAGTGTTTCCTTCCTGGTTTTTGGATTCTTCATGTTTGCTGTTTCTATCGCGGCAATGTTTGTTGTGGATCACTGGGCAAAGAAACTTCCATGGTGGGGACGATTCCCAATTGATTTAGTTGTCTTAGTTATCTTCCCACTTTTAATGGATGGACGAGTCGAACAGTATCTTGCTTTAGCAATCTTCTATGTCATGTTTGTCGTTTTTGAGATTGTGCCAACATTTATTAATGTTGAAAGTAGTGAAGCAACAGAAAAAACAATTTATAAAGATCCTAACTTCTACTTCTTCTTTGCTTCGTTTGTTGTCTGTATAATTTTAATTTTTGTCGCTGATGTTTGGGTGATTATGCCAAAGGTCATGTATAACGTTCAATTCGCTTGGCGTATTTGGGGCATGGCTTACTTTATGCTCGCTGGATTTGTCTGCGTTTTACTTAGTGATCTTAAATTCAAAAAACCAGTTTTAAACTTTGCTTTAGCTGCAGCCTCATCCCTACTTCTTGTGAACCAAGGATTAGTGGAAAAACGTGTTTATTTAGCTGTAGCAGAAGATGCTGATTTATTCGTCATGAAAGACGCTGAGGAATACACCCTAAATCATCGTTCGAGTGGTGCTCAAAATGAGATGGTTCCTCTCTGTTTTGATCTTCGTTATGATGACCCAGATTGGTCTACAAATTGGTACATCTATAACTACACTCCAAAATACGAAAATTCACTCTATAAAGACATCCGCAACAGAATCATTTTCCAAAACTATTTTATCTATGATAAAGATAGCTACATTGCTCCAGCAATTTTAGAAGGAACAGCAAACATCGAATTAACTAAATATGACTGTCCAAATTTTGGCTTCAATTTAGAAGTCACAAGCGATGAAGCTCTCATCCAACTTCCACAATTTTATGCTGATGGATATTACGCTTATTTTGGTAATGAAAAAGTTTCTGGAGAAAACGTTGATGGATTACTCTCCTTTAGACTTCACAAAGGCCAAAACTCGATGGATGTGAAGTGGGTTGGACCAACTCATTATCGTGTTTTACGTCCAGTGTTTTATACCTCTTTAGGTCTAGTTATTACTGGTGGTGTTGTCGGATTTATCTACCGTAAAAAACGTCTTCAAAAAAATTAAAAATCTAAACTTTTAGTTTATTCTTATAGTTATTTCTTACTAATGTGCTACAATACGTTTAGAAATTTTAATTTCGTTTTTTATTTATAGGAGTTAGCAATGTCTAAAAAAGTTGTCGCAATGATTCTAGCCGGTGGAAAAGGAAGCCGTCTAGAAGCCTTAACAAAGAAAAACGCTAAACCAGCTGTAACATTTGGAGCGAAATATCGTATCATCGATTTTCCTTTAAGTAACTGTGCCAATTCGCACATTACCACAGTCGGAGTTCTCACCCAATATGAATCAGTTTATCTTGATCAATATATTGGTAATGGTGAAAAGTGGGGTCTTAATGGAGTTCGTTCATTAACAACAACCCTTGCTCCAAGACAAACTGATGAAGGCTTATCCTGGTACAAAGGAACTGCTGATGCCATCTACGCCAATATCGATTTTATGGATTCCACTAATCCGGATTATATTTTAATTCTTTCTGGTGACCATATTTATTCGACATCATTTGATGAAATGGTAGCGGAACACATCCAAAACGACTCAGATTGCACGATTGGAGTTTATGAAGTTCCTTGGAAAGAAGCTTCTCGTTTTGGAATCTTAGTCGCCGATGAAAAGAACCGCATTGTCGAGTTCCATGAAAAACCAGCTCATCCAACAAGCAACCTTGCTTCGATGGGTATTTACTTATTTAAGTACTCTGTTCTTCGTGAGGCCTTAATTAAAGATGCCAAGAAGAAAGATAGTTCACATGACTTTGGTAAAGACGTCATTCCAGCATTATTAAATGGTGGAGCACGTTTATTTGCTTATAAGTATCGCGGATACTGGAAAGACGTCGGTACAATCGCTTCCCTTCATGAAGCCAACATGGATCTTCTTGATGGAACAAAAGAAACTAACCTTAAAGAAATCTTTAATGGTCACACCATCTACACCGAAGACCAACCATGTCATCCACAATACATTGGTTCAAAAGCCGTTGTTGAAGACTCCTTAATTGACCAAGGCACAGTTATTCATGGCGAAGTGAAACATTCGGTTGTTTCTCGACTTGTCACTATTGATAAAGATGCTAAGATTGACCACTGTGTGGTCATGGGTAATGTTAAAATCCATGATGGTGTTGTTGCTTCTTATGCCGTAATTGCACCAGATGTCGAAATTAAAAAGGGCACCAAGATTATTGGTGATCCAGAACATATTAAGCTTTATGCTGGAGAGGAGAAATAAGAATGGGAAACAAAGTTTTAGGTTTATTAAACCTCTATGATTCACCAACTCTAGGTGAATTAACCAAGAAACGTACAACTGGTTCAACCTCCTTCCTTGGTCGCTATGCGATCATGGATTTCGCTCTTTCTAATTTCACTAACTCCTCAATTGATGAAATTAATATCCTTGTAAAGGATAACTACCGAAGTGTTGCTAAACACATCGGTTCACTGAAAACATGGGTTAACAATACCAAGATTGGTCGTCAAAATATTTTGATGAACGAACGTGGTATTCGTGATCCAAAATTTAACTCTGATTTAAACGCGATTCGTGAAAATGACTGGGTCTATTATGAATCTGATGCTGATTATATCATCATCGCTCCAGCCCACATTATCACAATCATTGATTACAACGAAGTGCTCAAATTCCATAAGGAAAAAGGCGCTGATATTACTCTTGTTTATACCAAGATTAAAAACGGCACTAAAGCCTTCTTATCCAGCAACGTTTGTGAAGTAAAAGACAATGTTGTAACTTTCCTTGCTCCAAATAAAGGTGAGAAAGATGACATTAGTGTCTCAATGCGTACATACGTTATTAGTCGTGATGCATTCTTAAGAATTATTCGTCACAAAGACTATCGTGATGCATTAAGCATCAGAATGCTGATGGAAACAATCGTTGCCAACCAATCCTTAAAGGTTTATGGCTATGAACACAAAGGCTATGTCCGTTGTATTGACTCCTTTGAACACTTCATTGAATATTCCTTTGAACTCCTTGATTACAAAGTTGCTACCCAACTCTTTGACCAAGGTGCTCCAATTTACACTCGTACTCATAGCGCTCCTCCAACAAATTATGGAGAGAAAGCTGTTTGTAAAAACTGCTATCTGGCTAATGGTGGACACATCGAAGGAAGTGTGAAAAATTCGATTGTCTCTCGTTATGTTGAGATTGGTCCAAAGGCCAAAGTTGACCACTCGATTTTATTAACCAAAGCCATTATTGGTGAAGGTGTTCGCGTAGAATACGCGGTGGTTGATAAATACGCCAAGATTTATAAAGATGTTATTGGGACCAAAGACGAACCGGTCTATGTTGCCCAAGGAAAGGTGATTAAATGAAGATTGTAATGGTCACCTCGGAGGCCAATCCGCTTTGTAAAAGTGGTGGTCTTGCCGATGTTACTTACTCGTTAAGTCGAGAACTAAACAAAATTGGTGAAGAAGCAATTATTGTTTTACCTTACTACAAAAAGATTAAAGAGAATCCAAAAGTTAAGGTGAAATTCCTCTCCTCCTTTTCTATTGCGATGAGTTGGAGACAACAATACTGTGGTATTTTCCAAACTAAGATTGATGGAATTCGTTATTATCTATTAGATAATGAATACTATTTTAACCGTGATGAACTCTATGGACACTATGATGATGCAGAACGTTTTGCGTTCTTCTCTTTAGCTGCTCTAGAAGCACTCAAACAACTCAAAGTCCATCCAGATATCATTCACGTTCATGACTGGCAAGCCAGCATGATTCCTTGCTTAATCAAAGAACGTTTCCGTGAAGATCCATTCTTAGGAAACATTAAAACTGTTTTAACCATTCATAACCCAGCCTTCAAAGGTTTCATGGATAAATATTATTTAAACAACTTCTATGGTTTAAATGATTACATTTACGATAAAGGTAATGTCCGTTTTGAAGGCATGGTCTCTACATTAAAAGCAGCAATCTATTACGCTGATATCATTACGACAGTTTCCCCAACACACCGTGAAGAGTTATTAACTTATAATACCTCTCAAGGCCTAAACTATTGTTTAGAACTCCGTAAAGATGACTTCTTTGGCATCCTTAACGGAATCGATGTGGTGGAATTTGATCCAAGTAATGATAAAAACATTGCTGAACTTTATTCAGCAGATGGATTTGCTAAGGCAAAGATTGTCAACAAGAAACAAGTTCTGGAGAAATTTAATTTAGCAAATCGAAGAGGACCAGTTTATGGTATTGTCTCTCGTTTAACCTATCAGAAAGGTTTTGATTTAATTTTCGATAACATCGATTATCTTGTTCAAAACAACGGAACACTTTTAGTGTTAGGTAGTGGCGAAAAAGAGATTGAACAACGTTTAGAAAAGGTTCGTGCCAAATACCCAAAGAACATCGGTATTTACATTGGCTATAACGACCAACTCGCCCACCAAATCTATGCTGGTAGTGATTTCTTTATTATGCCAAGTTTATTTGAACCATGTGGTATCGGCCAAATGATTGCCCAACGTTATGGTTCACTACCAATTGTTCGTGAGACCGGAGGTCTCAAAGACACAATTGTTGGCTATGATGGCAAAAACGCTAAGAAAGCTACTGGATTTATGTTCCAACCTTATACTGGTATGGCATTAGGCCAACAATTAGAAATGACCTGGGAACTCTATGGAGATAGAGAAAAAATGAAAAAGGTCATTGCTAATGCAATGAAATTAGATCGTTCCTGGACAGTTTCGGCAAAGAAATATGTCGAGGCATATAAAAAGGCGCTCGCAAAATGAGTTACGACCACAAGAAAATTGAACAAAAATGGATGAATATCTATGAAGAAAAGAAACCTTTCTTCTGTGATGTATATGATTTTAGTAAGCCAAAATATTACTGCTTGGATATGTTTCCGTATCCATCAGGCCAAGGCTTACACGTTGGTCACCCATTAGGTTATACTGCCAGTGACGTCATTTGTCGTATGAAAAGAATGCAAGGCTTTAATGTCCTTCATCCAATGGGTTGGGATGCTTTTGGCTTACCTGCCGAGCAATTCGCAATCAAGAATAACAAACATCCATATTCGTTTACGAAAGCCAATATTGATAACTTCCGTCACCAAATTAAGTCATTAGGTTTCTCCTATGACTGGAGTAAGGAAATCGCTACTTGTGATCCAAGTTACTACAAATGGACACAATGGATTTTCACTAAACTTTTCGAAAAGGATTTAGCCTATGTCGCTAATATTCCAGTTAACTTCTGTCCAGAACTTGGCACCGTTTTAGCTAACGAAGAAGTTATTGATGGTAAAAGTGAACGTGGTGGTTACCCAGTTATCAAGATGCCAATGCGCCAATGGGTGCTCAAAATTACAAACTATGCTGACAAGTTAATTGATGGTTTATCAAGTTTAGATTGGCCAAAATCCACACTTGTTATGCAAAAGAACTGGATTGGTAAATCTTTAGGTGCGGAAATCACCTTTAAAGTCAAAGATAGTGACGAATCATTTGTTGTTTTTACAACTCGTGCCGACACACTTTTTGGTTGCACCTATTGCTGTTTAGCTCCAGAACATCCACTTGTTAAAAAGCTCGCAAAACCTGAAAATTTACCAGCAATTCTTGGTTATCTTGATGAAGTTAAGTCCAAATCCGATATGGAAAGAACTGAACTTAATAAAGATAAAACAGGTGTCTTTATTGGTGCTTATGCCATCAATCCAATTAATGGCAAAGAAGTTCCAATTTATGCTGCTGACTATGTCCTTTATGGTTATGGTAGTGGCGCTGTGATGGCTGTTCCAGCACATGACCAAAGAGACTATGAATTCGCTAAGAAACATGGTTTAGAAATGATCCAAGTTCTCGAAGGAGATATTTCTGAGCACGCTATGGAAGATGATGCTAAGCACATCAACTCTGACTTTGCGAATGGATTGAATATTGAAGAAGCCAAGGAAGCCATCATCAAGAAACTTGAAGAGATGGGCGCTGGCCATGAAAAAATTAATTACAAATTACGTGACTGGATTTTCTCCCGTCAACGTTATTGGGGAGAACCAATTCCAGTTGTGACCTATGAAGATGGCACAATTGAAGCTCTTCAAGAAAAAGATCTTCCACTTACATTACCGGAGTTAGATGTCTATGCTCCTAGCGGTGATGGACAATCTCCTTTAGCTAATGCTAAAGATTGGGTTAATGTTGTTATTAACGGAAAGAAAGCGAAACGTGAAACTAACACCATGCCACAATGGGCTGGATCTTGTTGGTATTACATTCGCTATATCGATCCACAAAACGACAAGGCCATTGCTGATCCAGCGTTAATTAAACACT
>JAFSMX010000032.1 GCA_017447725.1 Bacilli bacterium | reverse complement strand
GCTGTTAAAAATTCATTGAAATAACGCATATTGTTAGTTCCCATATGCGTTTTTTCTTCTTCTGAAAAACCGCACAATTTTTCAAAAATATCGGCAATTTGCTGTGGATTTTCATCAGCAAAAACTGTTCCTTTTGCTTTTGAAAGAAGATCTTTAGCATCACCTTGAATAACACCGATTAAAGGTCTTCCATACTTCATATATTGAATAGCTTTATTAGGAACAGTTTTTCCAACGGTTCCTTCATTTTTCAAAGACACAATTAATGCATCAGCATTTTTGTAATATCTTTCTGCTTTCTCAATAGGAAGAGCGCCAACGTATTCCGCTTTATCTTCAAGGTGTTCATCCTTAATTTGTTTCTTGATCTTTTCAAGGTTTGTTCCCATTCCCATCAGGTAAAGTTTTGAATCATCTCTCTTAAGAATTTTCATTGCTTCAACAAGTTGACTTGTCAATTGAAGTGTTCCAATGTTTCCAGCATAAACAAAGTTGTGCTTTTTCTCATAAACAATTGGTTCGAGATTTTCTTTCGAATTCAAAATTGGTTGATACACAACAGGAAACTTTTTATCGCTAATCTTTAGAACATTATTGAAATAATCCTTAAACGATGGCGAGGAAATAATAATTTCATCACATTTTTCATATAATGATTTCGACCATCGATAGAGAATTTTATAGACAAGAGAATTCTTTCTAACAGCATGTGTTACAACAGTTGATTCAGGCCACAAATCTTGACAATACAAGACATGAGGAACATGATGCTTTTTAGCGTATTTTATTGCAGGAGCAATTGAAATAACTGGAGATAACGATATTGATAAAACAATATCAAAATCATCATCAAGAGATCTGACCTTTCTTTTTGCGTTTCTATGGAAGGAGAGATAATTCCTAATAATCGAAAGACGAGAATGTTTACGTGGGAAAAGGTTAGTTCTTAAAACTCTAACTCCGTTGATATTCTCTTCTTTAACTTTTTTATATTCACTAAGAATATATCCGTAACCATAATTTGGTTTGCCAGTTAAAACAGTAACTTCATTTCCGAGCTTAACAAGTTCCTCTGCAATATCCGTTGTTGAAAAACGTTCTGGATAATAAAACTGAGTTACCATCAAGATTTTCATAGCAAAATTATAATCATTATTGATTAAAAACAAAAACAGACAAATGAATTATTTTTTGTGCTCTGCCTAAAAATAATGTAATATCTTTTTTGTACAAATGAAAAACCAAGTTCAATCAAACGTTATCGTAAACCTTATTCGAACAGTAACGATGACATTATTGTCTTTCGTTACTTTTCCATACGTTTGCCGTGTTCTTGGTGATTCTGCTTTAGGAGCATATTCATGGGCTGCTGCTTTCGTTTACTACTTTGTAGTACTAGCAAAAGTGGCTATTCCAAATATTGCTGTTAGAGAGTGCGTGAAAGTTAGAGATAACCCAGATGAACTTTCGACTAAGGTTCAGGAGTTTTTCATTATCCAAGCGATCGCAACACTTCTCTCATTTGGCTTAATGACGCTTTTAGTCTTTACAATTCCGGCCCTAAGAGAACGCAATACTTTAATCTTTATTCTCAGTATCAATTTTCTAACAAATGTTCTAACGTTTGAATGGTTATTCCAAGCGTTTGAAAAACACACTTATTTAGCGATTCGTTCAATTATTATTGCATCGATTGTTGATATTATTATTTTCGCCGTTATTAGACGTCCTGAAAATGTTATTCTTTATTCATTCCTAGTTGTTTTAACATCAATCTTAACTATGTTAAGCAACCTCATTTATCTTCCAAAACTACTCAAACTTAGAAAGTGTCGTCCGTATAATTTCAAACAATACATTCCAATTTTAACAACGCTTTTAATCATCGCTTTTATTGGTTCGTTATATGACAAAACAGATACATTTATTTTGGGTTTAATTGATCCAAGTAAGTCTGCTGTTGGTTCATATACGGTCGGCGTTAAATCAATCGAAATTGTTTTAGGAATTGTAATGTCACTAAGCGCAGTCTTTATGCCTCGTGCTGTTTATTATCAACAGAAAAATGACGAGAAACAGTTCAATAACCTAAACATGTATTCTGGAAACATTACAATGATTATTGTCTTACCAGCAATAGCCTTAGCAACTACTTTAGCTGTTCCTATCACAAGAGTCATTTCTGGTTTAACAGGTTATGATGATGCCGGAACAATTTTAATTGTTTTGGCGAGTATGATGATCACTTTCTCTGTTTCAAATATCATTTACACCCAAGTACTTATTCCTCAAAAACGGGAAAGACTTTATTTGTATGTCATTCTTGGATCCGTTGTTTTAAATGTCGCTTTATCTGTGCTCTTTGGCCTTGTTGTGATGAAAGATCATCCTGCCATCGGTGTAGCAATTGGAACAGCTGTCGCAGATTTATTAATGGTCGCAACTCTAATTGGATTAACTTGGAAAAATTCCAAACAAATTATCTTTAATCTCAACACAATTAAATTGGTTGTCTTGGCAGGCATAATTGCTGTCGCAAATATCTTTATTAGACAACCAATTGAACAAGCGTTTTTAAAAACGATGGATTACGAAACAGCTTATATGATTGAAATCGTTGTCATATTCTTAATTGATGTTGTTATTTATGTGGTTGGATTAATTTTATCAAAGGAAAAATTCGTCCGTTCCTTAAAATTGAAGAGGTAAAAAACCATGGCAAAACTTCAATGTTTTAGAAATATCCTCATCAAAACCTGCCCGGTTTTTTATGTGAAAAAACAATACAAATACATCACGCATCATAAATTGAATTTAAAAAATCCAACTCGATATACAGAAAAACTTCAATACTTAAGATTGTTCGTTTATCCAAAAGATGAAGATGTTATTCGTGCCGCTAGTAGAGACGGAGCAAGAGAATATCTACGTGAGCAAGGATTCGAAGATATCTTAATTAAGTCTTATGGAGTCTTTGATCATTTCGAAGATATTGATTTTGGAGAATTACCAAACCGATTTGTCCTTAAATGCACACACGCCTGCGCTTTCAATATGATTATAAGAGACAAATCAAAATTTGATATTGAAGCGGCTCGCAAGAAATTTCATAAATGGTTAAAAACTAATTATGGAAATATGACTTGTGAAAAGCACTATTCACCAATCAAACCAAGAATCATCGTTGAAGAATATATCGGTGAATTAGAACACCTACCAGTTGAATACAAAATTCATGTTTTTAATGGCGTAGCTAAATCAATGTATGTTGTTACCGGACGAGGAGAAGATATTCGTTATAACAACTATTATATTGATTGGACTCCATTTGATGGCTCGCAGTTTAATGGCTGGAAGAAAACTGATTACGAATTAAAGAAACCAGAAAACTGGGATAGAATGGTTAAAATCGCTGAACGATTAGGAAAAAACTTCCCATTTGTTCGAGTTGATTTATATAACATCGATGGGAAGATTTATTTCTCTGAACTTACGTTCACTCCAGCTAAAGGAACATTAATTCTTGATGATGATAAATGTGACTTTGAGATGGGTGAGTGGCTTGATATTTCTAAATATTTAAAGAATTAATACCACCTTGATCCTGGGAAAAGAATTTCATAGAGCATGATACTAAAGTGCTCTTTTTCTTTATTTGGATCGCTTGTGTAATCATCGGTGATATCGTATCCAGAATACTGACTTAAATCGGTTAAGGAATATTCAAAGGACATCGCATCAGCACCATTAATTTTTTCAACTGTTCCTTCATCAAAAGGAACTTCAACATAAGTTGTACTTCCACCATTATCGGAAGAAATTTGTAAATCATTGAAGACCATATCAACACGGTCATAGGTATTTGTTCCTTCAATACGAATATAGAACTTAAATGTGGCATCAATTTTTACGCTACGAATGCGAGCTTCTTCGCTCGCGTAATTAATGGTGGTTCCGCCACGGAGCGCAAATGCGAACGACTCACTTCCTCGATATTCTTTTGGGAAGAAAGTGGCATAACCAGTCTTATTTAATTGAACTCTAGAACGAGTTGTTAAGCCATCACAACGGAGACGTCCGTCGTATAACTTGGAAAGATAACCATAGGAGAATTTATCTTCTTCTTTAATGAGGTTTCGTACTTCAAAACCATATTCTTTCCCATCATTAATAATTCCTGTTGAAATCTTAAAAGGATTGGAAATTGTGGAGATTTTTCCAATTTCTAATTCTTTAACGCCGTTCCATTCAACATAGTAATTTTGATCAAAATCCGATGAATTGTATCGGCCAGCTTCAAATGCCTCTTCGGTCTTTCTACAACCAACAAGTATTAAAGCTAATAGAGGAAGAACTGCATAAATCTTTTTCATTCTTTTTCCTCCTGATCGCTATCACTAAAGTCATATTCTTCGACAGCTGAAACACCTGTTCCAACATCTTTTGTCTTCTTTTCTTTCTTTTCGAATTCAACAGGAGCAATCTTCTTCGCATTAGCAACATAGCCAACTAGGAAGAGCAAAACCATGAATGGTGTTGAACGGCTAAAGGAATTTAAATACTCCTTCACATGAATTAATGGGAATGTTTCAAACGCTACTGAATAATAAAGAACGAAAACAATGAAGAAGGTTAATAACACTGATTTTGTTGAAGAGTTATCACGACTATTTTTTAAGTATCTTCCAGTTGAGAAGAATGAGAATACACCAAAAGTAATCAAAGCGATTAAGGCAAAAATTCCACCTTCTTTTAGAATCTCTAATTCAAAATGTCCGCTTGAAGAAAGTAGGGCATCGTATGTCTGCCCATAAATATCATCAATGTTTCCGGAATGGAAACCAAATAAGTTATAAGGCTTAAACGCAGGTGATAAAACCGCGTTAATCTTGCTCATCACATGGTTAGTGTTAAACACTTTGTTAAGGAAAGCGTTTTGAGCAAAAATTGATGTTGAACTGATGTTATTAACAATAACAAGAATAGCAAACAAACATCCCAAACCGAGAATAACAATAAATGCCCATTTTAATAATTT
>JAFSMX010000031.1 GCA_017447725.1 Bacilli bacterium | reverse complement strand
TTGGAAATGACTGTTGCTCGTGCTGTCCCATATTTTGAAGAAGTTATTAAACCAGCAATGGAAAGTGGCAAACGCTGCTTAATCGTTGCTCACGGTAACTCTTTACGTGCTTTAGTCAAATACTTCGATCACATGGCCGATAGTGAAATCGTTGGAGTTAACATTCCAACTGGTGTTCCACTAGTCTATGAATTCGATGAAAAAATGAATGCAGTGAAACATTATTACTTAATGGATGAAGCCGCACTCAAAGCCGAAATGGAAGCTGTCGCAAATCAAGGAAAAGCGAAGAAATAATTAGTTTTTGCTGGTAATTTCGATGAAAAAAGAGACTTATGATCGCCTAATGAAATTTCGTGAAGACCGTGACTGGGCACAATTTCATACAGGTGAAAATTTAGCGAAATCAATTTGCATTGAAGCAAGCGAACTTCTCGAAGTCTTCCAATGGACAAAAGATGAAAAATCATTGGACAAGGTTAAAGAAGAACTTGCTGATGTCATTATGTATTGCACATTAATGGCAGATCATTACCTTCTCGACATTGATGAAATAGTTAATACAAAATTAGATGCAAACGAGAAAAAATATCCAGCTGAATTAGTCCGAGGTTCATCGAAGAAATACACTGAATATCGAAATAAAAAATAGATATTAAAATTAATTTGAAGAAGACTCATCTTTCGATTTGAAGATGAGTTTTTTTCTACTTAAATAGTTCCAAACAAGAACAACTAATGTTTTAAATCCAAAGAATAGGACTGCCCATCCAAAAGCTTTAAACGAGAACTCTTTACCTTTGGTAATAAAGTCAAGCCAACCCTCGAACGATGAATGAATTGCAGCATCATCTAAAGCTCTGAAGCCAATCATAATAGCAATGCCAATTCCTAATCCAATAACTGAAAGAGCAATGAATAAAAGAATGTTTTTGGCGGATTTAGGATTAACGTTTTCATCAACATTTTTATAGACCCAAACAACGGATAAAATGTAGTTTGCTACAAGCGAGACTGCAAAGCCTGCTGCGGTGTAGATAACTTCTTTCCATACCCCAATTGAATCCGGTAAAAATGAGGCGACCAAATATGAAACAAGAAAATCGATGATAGTTGCGATACCACCAGTAACGATAAATCGGAGAATTTCTCCACCCAACCCTTTTTCTTTTAAGTTCAATAACTTGGCCATGTGAGTATTGTATATCAATTTTATAAATATCGTAATTAATTCATTTTTTAGCGTGTTGCAAAATCAACAAAATCCCCGACAAAAATCAAATATTTTTAACAAAACTAAAGCTTTTTTCTTTTTGTTTTACATTAGTTTTAAGTTAGAAAAAGATAGTTTACTATCTGTGAATAACTGATATAATAATGCCCTATGGAAAACAAGATTCTTTTTTATCTCACAAGTTCCAAAGCATTTGCAACCAAGGTTTCAGAAGAAACTGGGATCCCATTAGGCGAAGTTGAAATTAGATATTTTTCTGATGGAGAACTCATGGTTCGTTGTTTAAGCGAAGTGAAAGGTAAAAATGTCTTTGTCATTCAATCTACAGGAAAACCATCAGCTCAAACTCTTTTTGAACTCGAGCTGTTTGTTGATGCAGTAAAGAGTGCCGGAGCTAATAAAGTTTATGCTTGTTTACCATATTACGGTTATTGCCGACAAGATCGTATCTCCTATGACGGAGAACCAATTTCTGCTCGAGTTGTTGCAAAAGTCTTAGAAGCTGTGGGCGTCGATGGTGTATTTACAATCGACCTCCACACTGAAGAAGTTGAAAAGTACTTCGACATTGACATATTCAATCTAAAACCTTTTGAGATTTATGCTAACTACTTTACGAACAAAGTTGACGCTGAAGAACTTGTTGTAATAACCCCAGACCACGGCTCGGATGATAGAGCAATCGCTTTTGGAAAGTACTTCCCAGGTTGTTCTGTTGGCTTCTTTACAAAGCATCGTCCAAGCCCAAATCGATCTGAAGTGCTTTCGTTCACTGGTGATGTTGAAGGTAAAACATGTATCGTAGTTGACGACATTATTGATACTTGCGGAACCATTAACAACGCCATTGAAGTGTTGACGAACAAGAAAGCAAAAGAGATTTTTGTTATCGGAACTCATGCCGTTTTTTCTAGTAACGCTAGAGTAAGAGGCGCCAGAGAAGTTGTGGTCTCCGATACCATCGAAAACAAAGTAGAAGGAGTGAGAATTATTTCGGTAACAAAGTTGCTTTCTGACGCTATTAAAAAGTGTTAGATTTGCATAGATATTACCGACAATTCTCGGATATTTATGAAAAATCAAATTGTTCGTAGACTAACTGCAAATGCAATTATTGCCGCCCTGTATTTTGTATTAACATGGGCATCATCACCAATTGCATTCTTAGGAGTTCAAGTTCGGATTAGCGAATTCTTGTTACTCTTATGTTTCTTTAACAAGGACTACATTGCCGGCGTTACCATTGGTACGCTTCTAGCAAACTTAATGTCTCCAATGCTTCCATGGGATTTAATCTTCGGAACATTAGCGACACTAATTGCGGCTGTTGGCATTGCGTTCTTCCCACGTTATTTATTACCTGCTGCGTTTATTCCAGCTGTCGTCAATGGATTTATTGTTGCA
Source organism: Bacilli bacterium (assembly GCA_017447725.1). GTDB lineage: Bacteria > Bacillota_I > Bacilli_A > RFN20 > CAG-826 > Fiminaster. Next base: position 40,791 of record JAFSMX010000031.1, on the reverse strand, counting down.
GCAGAGCTCCACATCATTCTTGAAGATCCTTTCTGGATTAATGTTGGATTTGTCGCCGCTGGAGAAGTCATTGCTGTTGTTGGCTTAGGTTACTCATTAATGATGATCTTTAGACGAATTCCACGGTTTATGGAATTAATTGGGGCAAATCAAAATTTGGGTTTTAAGTGGTAAATGAAAAACTTCTGGCTAGAGATTAAACATGTTTGTAAACAAACCGGTGCAAGATACGGTATTTTGCACACGCCGCACGGCGATGTTGAAGTACCAATGTTTATGCCGGTTGGAACTTTAGCCACAGTTAAAACACTTTCCCCAGAAGAAGTTAAGGAGATGGGTGCTGGAGTTATTTTGTCTAACACCTATCACCTCCATCTTCGACCGGGAGAAGACATTGTTGCTAAAGCAGGCGGACTTCATAAGTTTATGAATTATGATGGCCCAATTCTAACGGATAGCGGTGGTTTCCAAGTCTTCTCTTTAAGAGATAATCGAAAAATCTCTGAAGAAGGTGTTGCGTTTAAATCTCATCTGAATGGAGACAAAATGTTTTTTACCCCAGAATCTGTAATTGAAATTGAAGAAAAACTTGGCGCAGACATTATAATGTCTTTTGATGAATGTATTCCTTATCCGTGTGATGAAAAATACGCTAAAAAATCCGTCGAAAGAACGTTAAGATGGGCAAAACGCGGCCAAGATGCACATAAAAGAGAAGACCAAGCTTTATTTGGTATTGTTCAAGGAGGAGAATTCCAAGACCTTCGTGAACACTGCGCCAAAGAACTAGCAAAGATGGATTTCCCAGGTTACTCCATCGGAGGAACCTCAATTGGTGAACCAAAAGATGTTTTCTCTAAAATGGTCGAATACTCCGTGAAGTATCTACCAGAAGACAAACCACGATATTTAATGGGTGTTGGTTCGATTGATTACCTTCTTGAAGGTATCGAAAAAGGAGTCGACATGTTCGACTGTGTTTTACCAACACGTATTGCTCGTCATGGAGCGTTAATGACCTCTCATGGACGAGTTAATATTCGTGGCGCTCAATATAAAGAAGATTTCACACCCCTTGATCCAGAGTGTGATTGCTATACATGCAAAAACTACACAAAAGCTTATTTAAGACATTTGTATGTTTCTGATGAGGCTTTTGGTAAACGTCTTTTATCAATTCATAACGTTCGTTTCTTAATTCACTTAATGGAAGAAGCTCGTAAAGCAATTCAAGAGGACCGTTTCGGTGACTTCAAAGAAGAAATGATTCGTAAATATGGCGATAAGCGAGGTTTTTAATGGATATTTCATTATTTGATTTTGAATTACCAGAAGAACTTATTGCCCAAAGTCCAGCTGCAAAACGTGATGAATCACGACTTTTAGTTATAGATAAAGATCAAAAAACATACGAAGATAAAGTTTTCCATGACATTATTGATTATCTACGTCCTGGAGATGTTTTAGTTCGTAATAATACAAAAGTATTACCAGCGCGTTTATTTGGTGTAAAAGAAGGTACCGGAGCACATGTTGAAGTCCTTCTTTTAAAGCAAATTGAAGGTGATACATGGGAATGTTTAACTGGTAATGCTAAGGCTATTAAAGTTGGCTCAGTTATCTCTTTTAAAGACGGATTATTAAAAGCTGAATGCGTTGGTCGAAAAGATGAAGGCATTCGTTTGATGAAGTTTATTTATAAGGGCATTTTCCTTGAGATTTTAAACGAAGTTGGAAACATGCCATTACCACCTTATATTAAAAAACAATGTGCCGATAATTCACGTTACCAAACGGTTTATGCAAAGGTTTTAGGAAGTGCTGCAGCTCCAACTGCCGGATTCCATTTTACCCAAGAATTGCTGGATAAAATACGTGAAAAAGGTATCGAAATTCTTGATGTAACCTTACATATCGGATTAGGAACATTTAAACCTGTTAAAGAGCAAAAAGTTGAAGACCACGTTATGCACACTGAACACTATGAGATGAGTGCAGAAGTGGCTCAAAAACTTAATCAAGCCAAGAAGGAAGGCCGCCGAATTATTGCCGTTGGCACAACAGCGACACGAACTTTGGAAGCAATTATGCAAAAACACGGAAAATTTGTTGAAACAAGTGACGATACTGCCATTTTTATTAAGCCGGGTTATGAGTTTAAAGCAATTGATTGTTTGATCACCAATTTCCATCTTCCAAAATCGACTTTAATTATGTTAGTTTCTGCTTTAATCGGACGAGAATTTTGCTTAGAAGCTTATTGTCATGCAGTTGGAGAAAGATATCGTTTCTTTAGCTTTGGGGACTCAATGTTTATTCATGGAAAATAAAATTAATTATTACAAAAAATCCCAACAAATCTTGGATGAAATTAAAAAAACTCAAACAAAACCAAGACTTTTGTTACACGCTTGTTGTGGGCCATGTTCATCATTTCCACTGAAGTTTTTATGCCCTCATTTTGATGTCACAATCTTCTTCAATAACTCCAACATTTACCCTGAAGATGAATACGTTAGAAGACGTGATGAATTGAAGAAATTTTTGGGTTATTTTGAACGCGACTTTGGCTACCATGTCGAAATTATTGAGACACCGTATGACAACGAAAATTACATGAAGGATCTTGAACCATACAAGGATCAACCAGAAGGACAAACAAGATGCTTTATTTGTTATGAAAAAAGAATGGATCAAGCTTTTGCTTATGCTGATTCGCATGGATTCGATTATTTCACAACAGTGATGACTATTTCTCGTCAGAAGAATTCTCAGAAATTAAACGAGATTGGTTTAAAGATTTCTCAAAAATATAAAAATACAAAGTATTTTTTCTCTGATTTTAAAAAGAATAAAGGTATTGATGAAGCTCGAGAAATGAGAATCCATTATGACCTCTATCAACAACTTTATTGTGGGTGCAAATACACCTATGAAAAATGCCTCATAAAATACAAAAAATCGTAAAAATTTGTAGTGATTTTTAATGAATTTTGCCCATTTTCGAAGGCGTTTTTTATTTACTTTATATTCAAATTTATTAAATTTCGCTTGCGTAATATTACATATAGGCGTATTCTTATACACGTTATCGTTTGCGTTGACATGCGAGGTTGCTGACACACCGACAGGCGTTGTCATGAAACGGGTGTCAGGTAATTCGTAGAGAGCAAAACGATGCTAGCCTGAAAAAAGAAATGAAGGAGGAAAATTCATGGCAAAAGTAAAATCGATTCGGGTTCGTTTGCAAGCCTATGATCACAAGATCCTTGATATTGGTGTCGAAAAGATCATCGCTGCTGCAAAGAAGACCGGGGCTGGTGTTGTGGGCCCTGTTCCTCTCCCAACCGAAAAGCAAGTCTATACGATCTTGCGTGCTGTCCATAAGTATAAAGATGCTCGTGAACAGTTTGAAATCAGAACACATAAGAGATTGATCGATATCACCAATCCAACTAAGGAAACAATTGATACCTTAAGAAAACTTGATTTACCAAGTGGAGTCGATATCGATATCAAGTTATAAGGAGGTAAGGCGAAATGAAAGAAATCATTGGTCGTAAGATGGGCATGACTGAAGTCTTCGCAAAAGACGGCAAGATGTATGCAGTCACCGTTATCGAAGTCTTACCAAACGTTGTAACTCAAGTCAAAACTGTCGAAAAAGACGGTTATGTCGCTATCCAAGTCGGTATCGAAGACAAGAAAGAATCCAAAGTTAATTCCGCTGAAAGAGGACACTTCAAGAAAGCTGGAGTTCCAGCCAAGAAAGTCCTTCGCGAATTAAAAGGCGATGAAATGGCCGCTTATAAAGTTGGCGATGAAATCAAAGCCGACATCTTCCAAGCCGGAGATATCGTTGACGTGATCGGCGTCTCCAAAGGTCGTGGTTATGCTGGTACAGTGAAACGCTGGGGCCACAAGATCGGACCAAAGGGACACGGATCTGGATATCACAGAGGACAAGGTTCCTTCGCTAACAACGGACGTAATAACGCACGTGTTATCCCAGGAAAATTAATGTCTGGTCATCACGGTAATCTCTCCAGCACAATCCTCAACCAATTAGTTGTCGAAACAAATGCTGAAAAGAATTACATCTTGGTCAGAGGTTCTGTCCCAGGTGCTAAGAAGAGCTTAGTTGTGGTTCGCTCCGCAATCAAAGCCCAATTAGGACAAGAAGAAAAAGTTCACGAATTAGTGGACTATGAAGCTGCTGAAAGAGCTGCTGAAGCTGCCCGTAAGGCGGAAGAAGAAGCTCGCAAAGCTGCCGAAGAAGCCGCTCGTTTAGCTGCTGAAGAAGCCAAGAAAGCTGAAGAAGAAGCTAAGAAAGCCGCTGAAGAAGCTGCCAAACAAGCAGCCGCCCAAGAAGCTCCAGTTGCTGAAGAAGCCCCAAAGGCTGAAGAACCAGCTGCTGAAGAGAAAGGAGAATAATCATGGCTGAAAAGAAAATTTCTCTCCCTGTTTATTCCCAAGCAGGCGAAAAGGTCTCAACTGTTTCTGTTAGTGCAGAACAATTCGGTGTTGAAGAACACACTCAAGCTGTCAAAGACGCCATCGTTGTCTACCAAGCTAACATGAGACAAGACACTGCTAAAACTAAAAAACGTGATGAAGTTAGCGGTGGTGGTAAAAAACCATGGAGACAAAAAGGTACTGGTCGTGCCCGTGCCGGTAGCTCCCGTTCCCCAATCTGGGTTGGCGGTGGTACCGTCTTCGGTCCAACTGGTGTCCAAAATCACACCATTAAACAAAACCGTAAGGAACACAAACTCGCATTACGCAGCATGTATTCCGCAAAGGTGAAAGATCTTGTCATTGTTGACGAAATCAAACTCGCCGACAAGAAGACCAAAAACGTCGTCAAGATGTTCAAAGATCTTAAAGTCTCAGGAAAGATTCTTGTTGTTGTCGCTGATGACAAAAACGAAAACCTCATCTGGGGCGCCGGTAACATTAAAGACTGTGTCGTTACACCAGCCTGGAATGTTAGCGTCTATGACTTAGCTTACTTTGATAAGATTGTCATGGATAAGGCAACCTTAAAGGTTGTTGAAGAAGTATTAGCATAAGGAGGAACATGAAAATGGCGAAAAAAGTCGAAGAACAAAAGTTCGGTCGTCCAACTGTTCATGAATTAGATTTAATCATTGAACCAGTCATCACCGAAAAAACAATGTCCCTTATGCAAGAACAAAACAAAGTGACATTAAAGGTTAGCCCAAAGGCCAACCGTGCTGAGGTTAAGAAAGCCTTCGAAAAGGTCTTCAACGTCAAGGCACTCGATGTCAACATTGTTAATGTTCCAAGTAAGAAAACCACACGTGGTGGACGTTACCAAGGTTCCATCAGTGGTTATAAGAAAGCGGTCGTGACTATCGCAGAAGGCGAAGCACTTGACCTCTTCAAAGAGTAATCTGAAATAGGATTTACACATTATAGGAGAAACAAAATGTCAATTAGAACATTCAGACCAACGTCTGCTTCTCGAAGAAACATGACGAATCTGACTTATGAAGAAATCACCAAAAGTACTCCTGAAAAAAGTTTAACTGTTAAATTAAGTAAAACTGGCGGTCGTAATAACCAAGGCGTCATTACAACCCGTCACATCGGTGGTGGTCATAAGCGTAGATATCGTGTCATTGACTTCAAGAGAAACAAAGACGGAATCGTCGGCGTTGTCAAAGCGGTGGAATATGATCCAAACCGTAACGCCAACATCTTACTCGTCGTTTACACCGATGGTGAAAAGCGATACATCCTCGCTCCACAAAACTTACATGTGGGCGACAAGGTCATCTCTGGCGAAAATGTTGATATTAAAGTCGGTAACTGCTTACCACTTGCCAATATCCCAGAAGGTACCTTCATCCATAACATTGAACTTTCCCCAAAGAAAGGCGGACAAATGTGCCGTGCCGCTGGTACAAGTGCTCAAGTGCTTGGTGCCGAAGGTAAATACGTCATCTTACGTCTCGCCTCTGGTGAAGTCAGAAAAGTCTTAAATACCTGCCGTGCGACAATCGGAGTTGTCGGAAACGAAGACTACATCCTTGTTAATAAGGGTAAAGCAGGTAAGACCCGCTGGTTAGGAACCAGACCAACTGTCCGTGGTTCCGTTATGAACCCAAATGACCACCCACACGGTGGTGGTGAAGGTAAATCACCAGTTGGACGCGATGCACCTCGCACCCCATGGGGTAAACGTGCTCTTGGCGTCAAAACACGTCGTAACAAAAAAGCTTCTACGAAACTCATCGTTCGTCGTAGAAATGGCAAATAATGAAAGGAGAATTCTAGAATGTCACGTTCCATTAAAAAAGGCCCATTCTGTGATGCCTATCTTCTTAAGAAGGTTGACGCACTTAATGCGGCTAACAAAAAAGAAGTCATTAAGACTTGGTCCCGTCGTTCCACAATTTTCCCATCATTTGTCGAACACACATTCGCTGTCTATAACGGACGCGAACACATTACCGTCTATGTCACTGAAGATATGGTTGGCCACAAGTTAGGCGAATTCGCCCCAACAAGAACCTTCAAAGGACACCACGGTAACAATGCAGAAGATAAGGCTGCAGCAGCGAAATAAGGAGGTAAGTAAAGATGGCTGAAGAAAAGAAAACAGCAGTAAAGAAAGCCCCAGCTGCAAAGAAGGCTCCTGCGAAAAAAGCTCCTGCTAAGAAAGAAGCACCAGTTGCTGAAGTCAAAGTAGAAGAAACAGTGAAGGTCGAAGAAGCTCCAAAGGCTAATAAGAAAGCTAAAAAGGCTGAAAAGAAAGCTCCAGAAGCTCCAAAGAAACCAGTTGTCACTGAAGCCCGCGCCGTCGCTAAAGACGTTCGCATCACTCCAAGAAAAGCAAGACTCGTCATTGATCTTGTCCGTGGCAAAGGTGTTAACGAAGCGTTAGGTATCTTAGCTAACGTCAACCGTGCTGCTTCACCACTTGTTAGTAAGGTTATTCGTAGCGCAGCTGCGAACGCCATTAACAACTTCTCGATGAGTGAAGAAAATCTCTATGTTGCGGAAATTTATGCAACAGACGGCATCAAAATGAAACGTTTCCTTCCAAGAGCGAAGGGTAGCGCTTCAGGCTTAGTTAAAAGAACATCCCACATTACAGTTGTGGTGAAAGAAAGATAAGGAGGAATTGAGCAAAAATGGGTCAAAAAGTTAGTCCTGTAGGTATGCGTGTTGGAATTAACCGTGACTGGCACTCCCGCTGGTTCGCATCCAACCAAGAATACGCAAAGTTCCTTCATGAAGATATCCGCGTCCGCGCATATCTTGAAAAAGAATTAAAAGAAGCTCTTCTCTCCCATGTGGAGATCGAAAGACATAAAACCGACAAGGGTCACGATGTTACTGTTCAAGTCTTCGTTGCTCGTCCAGGTGTGGTCATTGGCCAAGAAGGCGCCAACATTAACCGCATTAAGAAAGAAGTCGGTAAATTACTCAAAGGTTCCAACGTTCGTTTAGACGTCGTTGATGTCAAAAATCCAGATTTAGATGCAGCTTTAGTTGCTCAATGGATTGCTACCGAACTGGAAAACCGTGCATCATTCCGTACCGCTCAAAAGAAAGCCATTCAACGCGTTCGTAAAGCTGGTGCAAAAGGATGCAAAACCATGGTTAGCGGCCGTTTAGGCGGTGCTGATATCGCTCGTAGCGAAGGTTATAAGGAAGGTATTGTTCCACTAACCACACTTCGTAGTGACATCGACTTCGCCATTAAAGAAGCCGTTACTCCATATGGCCGTTTAGGCGTCAAAGTCTGGATTTGTAAACCAGCTGAAGGCGAAAGAAAAGAACATGAACAACATGAAGCTCGTCGCCCACATGGAGAACGTCCAGAACACCGTGCTGTGAAAGGAGATAAATAATTATGTTACAACCAAAACGTGTTAAATATCGTCGTCCTCACGGCATTAAATACGAAGGCCTTTCCAAGGGTGGTAATGAAATCTCCTTTGGAGAATATGGTCTTCAAGCGGTGACTGGCGCATGGATCACTGATCGTCAAATCGAAAGTGCTCGTATCGTCTTAAGCCGCTATTGCAAGAAAGAAGGAAAAGTATACATCCGTATCTTCCCACATCTTGCTAAAACCAAAAAACCAGCCGAAGTTCGTATGGGTTCCGGTAAAGGTTCACCAGAAAACTGGGTTGCAGTTGTCAAAAAGAACCGCGTCATGTTTGAAATGGGTGGTCTTCCAAAGGAAGTCGCCGTGGAAGCTCTCCGCTTAGCTGCTTATAAGCTTCCAAACAAGTGCCGCGTCATTTGTAAGGAGGGTAAGTAATCATGAAAGTCGCTGAATTCCGTGAAATGAGTAACGAAGAACTTAACGAAAAGATCTACTTACTCAAAGAAGAATTATTCAATCTTCGTCGTAAGAAAGCTGTTGGACAGCTCGAACACGGTGAAGAAATCCACAGAGTTCGTAAAGATATCGCGCGTGCCTATATGGTTCAACGCGAAAGAGAACTCGGCATTAAATAAGGAGGATTAGACTGATGGAAAGAAATCGTAGAACAACTCTTCAAGGCGTTGTCGTTTCTAACAAGATGGACAAGACCATTGTCGTCGAAGTCGAAACTCACAAAAGACATGCCAAATACCAAAAACGTGTGAAATATTCTAATAAGTATTACGCGCACGATGAAAAGAATGCCGCTAAAGTTGGTGATACAGTCACCATTATGGCTTCCCGTCCATTAAGCGCTCTCAAACGTTTCCGTTTAGTGAGCGTGGATAAGAAAGCCGCTGTCGACATTAAAGTCCTCGAAGCTGAAAAAGAACTTGAAATCCAAGCTGAAGAAGCAGTGAAGGCTGAAGAACCAAAAGTTGAAGAAGCCCCAAAAGCTGAACCAGCTCAGGAAGAAGCTCCAGTAGTCGAAGAAAAGAAACCAGCTGCCAAAAAGGCTCCAGCTAAAAAAGCTGCTCCAGCCAAAAAGCCAGCTGCTAAGAAAGCTCCAGCCAAGAAGGCTGAAGAAAAAGCAGAATAACGGAGGTAATTAGTCATGATTCAAACAGAAACAAACTTAGTTGTGGCCGATAACTCCGGTGCTCGTAGCGTTCGTGTCTTCCGTCTTAAAGGCGGTAGCACCCGCAAATCTTGTAGCATTGGTGACATTGTTACCTGTGCTGTCAAAGAAGCCATTCCAAATGGCCGTGTGAAAAAAAGTGACATCGTGAAAGGTGTCATCGTCCGTACCAAACACGCCATCAACCGTCCAGATGGTAGCCAAATCGCCTTTGACGATAACGCTGTTGTCTTAATTGATGCTGAAGGCGCTCCAATCGGAACACGTGTCTTTGGACCAGTGGCCCGTGAACTTCGTGACCAAGGTGAAGGATTTATGAAGATCGTTTCCCTTGCTACTGAGGTTCTCTAATAGGAGGATTGATGATTATGAAAATCGTAAAAGGTGATAAAGTCGTCGTCATTGCCGGAAAAGACAAAGGAAAAGAAGGCATTGTTCAAGCCGTCTATCCAAAGAAAAACAAAGTTGTCGTGGAAGGCGTGAACGTTCACAAGCGTCATAAAAAACCAACTCAACAATCCCCAGAAGGTAGCGTTGTCGAAATGTACGTCCCAATCGACGCCAGCAATGTCGCCATCGTTGACCCAAAAACAAAGAAAGCTTCCCGCGTTGGATACTCCGTTGATAAGGATGGAAAGAAAATCCGTATCAGCAAAGCCAGCGGAAGCAAACTCAACTAGGAGGCAAACAAATGGCAGAAACAAAGAAACCTGCAGTTAAGTCTGCAGCAGTCAAGAAAGCTGCTGCTCCTAAGAAAGCTGCTCCAGCTAAAGAGGCTCCTGCGAAAGTAGAAGCTGCTCCAAAGGCTGCCCCAGCAAAGAAAGTTTCCAAAGGAAACAAGAAACGCACTGTCTCAACCCGTTTACTTGATAAATATGAATCGGAGATGAAGAAAGCATTAATGGAAGAATTTAAATATTCCTCCATCATGCAAGTTCCTCATTTAGAGAAAATTGTCATTAACGTCGGTGTTGGCGATGCCTTAACTGATAACAAGGCCTTAGATAGCGTCGTGAGCGAAATCGCGCAAATCACTGGTCAACATCCAGTGGTGACCAAAGCTAAAAAATCCATCGCGAGCTTCAAACTCCGTGAAGGACAAGGCATTGGTTGCAAAGTCACTCTTCGTGGAGTTCGCATGTACGAATTCTTCGATCGTCTTGTGACTATCGCGCTTCCACGTGTCCGTGACTTCCGTGGAGTCTCTAAGAACTCCTTCGATGGTCATGGTAACTACACTCTTGGAATTAAGGAACAACTTATTTTCCCAGAAATCGACTACGATAAGGTCAACAAAATCCGTGGTATGGATATCGTCATTGTCACAACTGCTCAGTCGGACAATGAAGCCTATAGCTTACTTAAGCTCTTAGGAATGCCATTCCACAAATAAGGAAGGAGGAAAGAAACAATGGCAAAAACCAGTATGAAGGTCAAATGTGCTAGACCAAAGAAATTCAAAGTTCGTGAATATACTCGTTGTGAACGTTGCGGACGTCCTCACTCCGTATATTCAAAATTCAAACTCTGTCGTGTCTGCTTACGTGAACTCGCCTATAAAGGTGAAATCCCAGGCATGAAGAAAGCTAGTTGGTAAGAAAAGGAGGAAGAAATACTATGATGACAGATCCAATTGCCGATATGCTCACTCGTATTCGTAATGCTAACGCCTTACGCTATGCCTCCGTGAAGATGCCATCGAGCAAAATGAAAGTGGAAATCGCCAAGATTCTTCTTGAAGAAGGATTTATCTCTGATTACCACGTGGAAGGTGAAACCAAGAAAGAACTCACCATCTCCCTTAAGTACGGTCTTAATGGTCAACGCGTTATTTCCGGATTAAAGAAGATTTCCAAACCAGGTCTTCGTGTCAATGCGAAGTCCGATAAGCTTCCAAGAGTCTTAAATGGCTTAGGAATCGCAATTATCTCTACCAGTAAAGGAGTGGTAAGCGACAAAACTGCTCGCGCCTTAGGCGTCGGCGGTGAAGTTCTCGCTTACGTGTGGTAATTATGTCCCGTATCGGTTTAAAAGCGATCAAACTCCCAGCTGGAGTTAGCGTTGAACAAGCTAATGGCGTCGCCACAGTCAAAGGTCCAAAAGGAACATTAACTGTGAAGATCAACCCATTAATCACAGTTGAAGTTAATGGTGATGAAGTTCGTTGCTCTAGAGCAAACGATGAAAAGCACACCAAACAACTCCATGGCACCACAAGAGCTAATCTTCAAGATGCAGTTACTGGTGTCTCAGTTGGCTTCAAAAAAGAACTCGTTATCGTTGGTATTGGTTACCGTGCTTCCATGAGAGGTGAAAACATCGTCATGAACGTTGGTTACTCCCATGAAATCGTCTTAAAACCAGGACCAACAGTCAAAATTAGTTGTCCAAGCGCCAACGAAATTACCGTTGAAGGTCTTGATAAACAAGCCGTTGGACAAACAGCTGCGTTAATCCGTGGTACTAGAGAACCAGAACCATACAATGGTAAAGGTGTCATGTACAAGAATGAACATATCATTCGTAAAGAAGGAAAACGCGCTGGTGCGAAATAGTTGAAAGGAGATTTTCGTTCGTATGATTAATAAAGAATCAAAAAACGCTGTCCGTGTTCGTAAACACGAGCGTGTCAGAGCCAAAGTCAAAGGTTCAGCTACTTGCCCACGATTATGCGTCTTCCGTTCAAATAAACACATTGAAGCTCAATTAATCGATGATGTTGCAAAAGCAACTCTCATCAGTTCTTCAAGTGTCCAACTCAAACTTGAAAACGGCTCCAACATTGAAGCTGCGAAGAAAGTTGGTGCGGATTTAGCCGCGAAGGCCAAAGCTAAAAAGATTTCCACAGTCGTCTTCGACCGTGGTGGTTATGTCTACCATGGACGTGTTGCTGCTTTAGCAGACGCCGCCCGTGAAGGTGGATTAAAGTTCTAATAGGAGGAATAACAAATGTCAGAAGAACAAAAGAAAGTTGAAGCTGCTACTGAAGTTGCTCCTCAAGAAGAACCAAAATTAGAAAGAGGCCGTGTTGATCGTGGTGAACGTCGTCCACGTCGTGATGATAGACGTCCACAACGCCGTAATGGCCGCTTAGAAGAAGTCAAAGAGTACGAAGAAGTTGTTGTTGAAATCAACCGTATCGCCAAAACCGTTAAAGGTGGACGTCGTATGCGTTTCTCCGCTCTCGTTGTCATCGGAAATAAGAAAGGCAAATACGGATTCGGAACAGGTAAGGCTGCTGAAGTCCCAGATGCCATTAAGAAAGCTCTTGAAGCCGCAAAGAAGAATACTTTCCAACTCCACATCGTCAAAGGTGGAACACTTGCCCATGAAATCATTGGTAAGTTTGGTGCTTGCGAAGTCTTCTTAAAACCAGCACCTGAAGGTACTGGAATTATTGCTGGTGGTCCAGTTCGTGCGATCTTAGAACTTGCTGGTATCCGTAACGTTACTAGTAAAGTTTATGGTTCACGCGCTCCAATCAACATTATTCGTGCTACCAACAATGGTCTACAAAACTTAAAGAGCTACGCACAAGTCCAAGCACTTCGTGCGAAAGCTGAATAATTCGGAGGTTACACATTATGAAACTTAACGAATTACGTAATGTCGAAGGTGCCAAAACAAAGAAAACTCGTGCTGGCCGTGGCTTAGGCTCCGGTTTAGGCAAGAACTGTGGTACCGGAAACAAAGGACAAAAGTCCCGTTCTGGCGGTCTTAAAGCCCCAGGATTTGAAGGTGGACAAACTCCACTTTATAGACGTTTACCAAAATTTGGTTTCACCAATGGCTCCCGTAAGGAATTTGCCATTGTTAACATCTCTTCCTTAAACAAGTTTGCTGAAGGAACCGAAGTTACTCCAACTCTTCTAGTCGAAGCTGGCTTAGTCAAAGCCGAAAAAGACGGTGTGAAGATTCTTGGAAATGGTGAATTAAACGTCAAACTCGTGGTCAAAGCCCACAAGTTCAGCGCTAGCGCTAAAGCTGCCATTGAAAAAGTTGGTGGCACAGTCGAGGTTTTATAATCTTATGAAAAAAATCGCCGATATCTTCAAAAATAAGGAAATTGTTGGTCGTATCTTCTTTACGATCATGATCTTACTTGTCTTTCGAATTGGGGCGGCGATTACTGTTCCGGGAGTTAAACCAAGTAGTGAACTCTCGGAAGCCTTAAATTCCGCTAATGCTGTCGCCCTGATGGATCTTCTTGGTGGTGGAGCTCTATCTAACTTCTCCATCTTCGCCCTTGGCGTAGGTCCTTACATTACCGCGCAGATTATTGTTCAATTATTACAAAAAGATGTGCTACCTGCCTTGACCGAACTTTCGAAACAAGGCGAATATGGTCGAAAAAAGACCGAAATGGCGACAAGATACTTGACTCTCCTATTAGGAGCGGTCCAAGCCTATGGCATTATCAAAACGATGGAAAATTATCAATACCTCGAATTGAACTTGCCAATCGGTGAATTCTGGACTTATGCCTACATTGTTACTGTAATGTTAGCTGGTACTATGACAGTCATGTGGCTTGGTGACCAAATCACTGAAAAAGGTCTTGGAAACGGTATTTCCGTCATTATCTTTGCTGGAATTGTTCGTTCTTTACCAGTGCAAATCTATCGTGCGTTTAATAACTGGATCGGTACAACCTATAAAGAACCAAGTGAACTGATTCGTGGTTCCTTCCAATTTGCACTCTACATTCTAGCATTCATTCTCATCTTAGCCTTTGTCGTGTTCATCGAACTCGCCAAACGTAAGATTCCGGTCCAACATTCTGGAAAAAGTGGTGGACAAACCGCCTCGATGGCGAAAGCGAGCTTCCTTCCAATCAAGGTTAACTCCGCTGGTGTTATTCCAGTCATCTTCGCTTCATCGATTATGATGGCTCCATCAGTTGTCGCATCCTTTATTACCGATAACTCGGAAGCCAAATGGCTCGACATCTTCAACTATTCGAAGATGTATGACATGGGTGGTTGGTCGATGCCGTGGGGATTAATTATCTATTGTGTCCTCATCGTCTTATTTGCCTTCTTCTATGCCACAATCCAGATTGATCCAGAAAATCTTGCGGATAACTTCCGTAAAAATGGTTCATATATTCCAGGCGTTCGTCCAGGCGCAGAAACTGAACGTTATGTGAAGAAAGTTGTTAACCGTGTCACCTGTATTGGTGCCATCGCCTTAACCTTCATTGCTGCCTTACCAGTCATCTTGACTCTTAGTGGTGTCTTTGGAGAAGATTCTTCCTTAGCCATTGGTGGTACAGGTTTAATCATCGCGGTTGGTGTTTCCTTAGAAATCTCCGCCCAAATTGATGGTTTACTTGCTGGAAAATCATTCGATGAAGTTCAAGCAACCGCAGGAAGGGAGTAAATTAAATGAAAAGTTTAAACATTATTCTCATGGGCCCACCTGGTGCTGGTAAAGGCACCCAAGCCAAAAAACTCATCGCGAAGTTTGATATTCCACATATTTCTACCGGAGATATGTTTCGCGAAGCAATCAAAGAAGGCACTCCTTTAGGAAAGATTGCTCAAGGTTATATCAACGAAGGTCATTTAGTCCCTGATGATGTCACAATTGGTTTAGTGAAAGAAAGACTCAGTAAGGATGATTGTGCGAAAGGATTCCTTCTTGATGGATTCCCACGCACGATTCCACAAGCTGATGCTCTTGATTCTATTTCTAAAGAAATTGGTCGAGAAATCTCTCACGTGATCAATATTGACACTCCAAAAGAGGAATTAGTGAGACGAATTTGCGGTCGCCGCGTCTGTAAAGTTTGCGGTGCCCCATTCCACATCATTAATATTCCTCCAAAGAAAGAAGGGATTTGTGATATTTGTGGCGGTGAACTGATTCAACGCCCAGATGATAACGAGGAAGCTTTAAATGTTCGCTTAGAACACTATAACAAGCAAACCGCACCTCTACTTGATTACTATCAGAAGAAAGGTTTATTAACAACCTTTGATGGTTCAACAAGTGCGGATCTCACACCAAAGCTTATTGCTTTCTTGGAGGGTAAATAACCTTGATTATCATCAAATCTCCGCGCGAGATTGAATTAATGAAGAAAGCCGGACGAATCGTTGCTCTTTGCTTTGAAGAGCTGGAAAAACAGATTCGTCCTGGCTTATCAACATTAGATGTCGCGAATATTTGTGAGAAGATTATTCGAGAAAATGGCGCGTATCCAACATTCTTAAATTACTCTGGCTATCCTGGAGCAGTCTGCGTCTCCGTTAATGATGAGCTCGTGCATGGTATTCCAAGTGCGAAACGCATCCTTAGAGATGGAGACATTGTCTCAGTCGATGTTGGAGCAACATTAAATGGTTATGTTGGTGATGCGTGTCGAACCTATCCAGTGGGGATTTGCACGGAAAAAGCGCTTCGTTTAATTGAAGTGACAAAACAAAGTTTCTTTGAAGGAATGAAGTTTGCAAAACCCGGCAACCACCTTGGAGACATCTCTCACGCGATTCAAGTGTATTGTGAATCAAACGGTTACTCCTTACCGAGAGAATATACTGGTCATGGAGTTGGAACTCATCTTCATGAAGATCCGTATATTCCAAATTATGGAGCTAGTGGCACAGGCCCAATACTGAAAGAAGGAATGTGTCTTGCGGTTGAACCAATGGTCAACGAAGGACACTTTGCTCTCCGTCATATGAAAGACGGATGGACCGCGAAAACTCGTGACGGGAAACTCTCTTGTCACTATGAAAATTCCATCGTCATTACCAAAGATGGATATGAAATCCTAACGAAAGTTTAAGGAGGAAATAGCTAATATGGCAAAAGATGGCGTCATTGAAGTACAAGCCACAGTCGTCGAGACACTTCCAAACACGATGTTTAGAGTGAAACTCGAAAACGGGATCGTAATTCTCGCCCACGTTTCTGGTAAAATCCGCATGAACTACATCCGCATTTTACCAGGCGATAGAGTTACAGTAGAAATGTCCCCATACGATTTAACACGCGGGCGAATCACATTTCGACACAAGAACTAGTGTCTAAATACTGTTCAAACTAGAAAGCATGTAGTATTGACTACAGGAGGAAAAATTAATTATGAAAGTCAGACCTTCCGTCAAGCCAATGTGCGAAAAATGCCGTGTTATCAAAAGACACGGAAAAGTCATGGTGATTTGTGAAAATCCAAAACACAAACAACGCCAAGGCTAAGAAATATAGGAGGAAAATAAAGTTATGGCACGTATCGTTGGTGTAGATATTCCAAATGATAAGCGCGTTGTTGTTTCCATCACCTATATTTATGGTATTGGTCGCACAACCGCTCAAAAGATTTGTCGTGATGCGAAAGTTGATGAAGACATTCGCGTCAAAAACTTAACCGAGGCTCAACTCGGTGCCATTCGTAACGAGATTGCTAAATACAAAGTTGAAGGTGATCTCCGTCGTGAAGTGGCTTTAAACATTAAGCGTTTAGGTGAAATCGGTTGCTACCGTGGAATGAGACACCGTAAGGGTCTTCCAGTTCGTGGTCAGCGTACACGTACAAACGCTCGTACCCGTAAAGGTAAACGTAAAACAATCGCGAATAAGAAAGTCGCGACACAAGGTTAATGAAAGGAGTGAAATAGTATGGCAACAAAAACAACTGCACGTAAAAGAAAAATTAAACGTGCTTATACCAAAGGTGTTGCACACATTCACAGCACCTTCAATAACACCATTGTCACCATTTCTGATGAACAAGGTAACGTCATTGCTTGGTCTAGCGCAGGTGCGTTAGGTTTCAAAGGAGCGAAGAAATCCACTCCATTTGCCGCCCAACTCGCTGGCGAAGCTGCTGCGAAAGTTGCTTATGACCAAGGATTACGTCAATTAGACGTCGATGTGAAAGGTCCAGGCCCAGGCCGTGAAGGCGCCATCCGCGCTTTAGGTGCTGCTGGTCTACAAGTTTTATCCATTACTGATAAGACACCAGTCCCACATAATGGCTGCCGCCCACCAAAACGTCCACGTGGATAATATTTAGGAGGAACTAGATATGTCAAACCTTGCTAAACCATTTGAAAAAACAGCCTTCAAGGTTGCTCAAATTGATGAAAAGGATAACTACGGTAAATTCGTTATCGAACCCCTTGAAAGAGGTTATGGATTAACAATCGGTAACTCCTTACGTCGTATTCTTCTTTCTTCCCTTCCAGGTGCATCAATTTATGCTGTGGAAATTGAAGGAGTTCGTCATGAATTCTCTTCTTTAAAAGGAGTTGAAGAAGACGTCACCGGCATCATCTTAAATTTAAAAGATCTCGTCTTAAAGATTGATGATGACGAAAACGAAGTCAAAGTCCTTAAACTTGATGTCAAAGGACCAGCTGTTGTCACAGCTAAAGACATCGAACTTCCAGCACTTGTGACATGCATTAATCCAGATCTAGAGATTGCTCATGTTGCTGAAGGCGGAAGCTTAAATATGCATCTTTATGCCCGTAACGGACGTGGTTACGTCACAAGTGCTGGCAATAAGATTGATAATCGTAAAGCAAGAGAACTTGGAACAACAAGTCTTGGCTATATTGCTACAGACTCGAACTACTCTCCAATCGTTCGCTGCTCCTACGCTGTTGAACCAACACGTGTTGGTCATGATTCGAACTTTGATAAGCTGACTTTAGAAGTTTGGACTGATGGTAGTATTACTCCACAAAGAGCGATTGCTCTTGCAGCAGAAATGCTCATTGTGAACCTTCAACCATTCGTCGACCTAGAGAAAGCTGTTGAAGAAATGAACATGCTCAAAGAAGAAGTTGTTGTTCAAGAAAACAAATTTGAGAACATGCCAATTGAAGAACTTGATCTCTCTGTCCGTAGTTATAACTGCTTAAAGAGAGCCGCAATTTCGACCGTTGCTGAACTCACCCAAAAGACCGAGGAAGAAATGATGAAAGTTCGTAACCTCGGTAAGAAATCACTTAAAGAAGTCAAAGATAAACTTGCTGAAAATGGTTTATCCTTCCGTGACTACATTCCAGAATAAGGAGGAACATTAAATGGCCGCTCAAGGAAGAAAAAACGTCCACGGTAAAGCCGGTGTCCGCTTTAAAGCTGGATATACCAAGTCGAAACACGAAAACAAATTACGTACTCTTGCTACAACACTCGTTGAAGTTGAAAGAGTCACAGTGACCTCCGGTATGGTCAAAGAACTTAAAACTATGGTTGATCACCTCGTTACCTTAGGTAAACGTGGCGATCTTCACGCTCGTAGACAAGCTGCTAGCGTACTTAAGAGCAAAGAAGCTTTAGCCAAAGTCTTTGGTGAACTTGCTACCCGTTATGCTTCTCGTAATGGCGGATACACCCGTGCAATTAAAGCTGGTGTCCGTAAGGGAGATAACGCGCAAGTCGTCATTGTGGAATTTGTAAAATAATTCGATCACTTTACTGATTAGAGAGTCACACTGTGGCTCTCTTTTATTTTTGTAAAATTCCTATTTATTAATATAAATAATAGGTATAATAGAATTAAACTATGATTGAACAAGACCTCTTAGAGCCTTCTAGGCTTTATAAGTTGGAACTCAAACAAACTCATCACGAACGCGTTTGTGATTATTTTGAGCGTCTAACTCAAAAAGCGGGAACAGACGTTGGTGCAAATAAATCAACGTGTGATCGATATTACGCGAAAAAAGACACCTTAAAGAAACTCCAAGACAAACTTGGAAACATGGTTTGGTTAGCGATTCTTTTTGGAATTTTATGTTTAGTGATTGTTGGTATTTTCTTATTTATCTATGTTTATAAGCCACGAAAAAAGAGAATTCAGGCGGAAATTGAGAAGTTAGAAAAAGAAATTGCCAAGCTAAATGAAGAAGCCTGGGCACAGATGTCGAGTTTAAATGAACTGTTTTCCGATGACATTCCAGCAAAACTATTCCAGGAAAGTTGTCCATTGATTAAGATGGATCGAAACTTCGATATTAAAAAATACGAAATGCTCACTAAAAAGTATGGCATGTGGTCATCTTCGATGGAAAACCGCTCCGTACTTAATCTACAAACGGGAAGTATTTTAGGTAACCCATTTGTCTTCTTTAAAGATAAAGTGATGAACATGCGCCCATTTACGTATGTAGGAACTCGTGTTGTGACTTATACACGTGTTGTTCGTACAAAAGATGGAAGTTATACAACAACAGTTACTGAAACTTTAAGAGCAACAGTCACTAAACCAAAACCAGAATATTCCAATGAAACTTATCTAGTTTATGGTAACCAAGCCGCACCTCATCTCACCTTTACTCGAGGTCCAAGCCAGATGCGTGGGATGGATGATGAGAAAAAACGTGAAAAGTATGTTCGTCATCATGAAGATGATTTACGTAAATTAGCCCAAAAACAGATGTCTAAGGGCGGAAATTATACTCCGTTAGGAAATCCATTATTCGAACTTAGTTTCGGCGGTCTTGATCGTAATAACGAAGTTGAATATCGATTACTCTTTACCCCACTTGCTCAAAAAGCAATGATTGATCTCCTCTTTTCTAATGAAGGATTCGGAGATGACTTCTATATGAAGAAGGATAAATGTATCAACATTATTGAATCAGAACATATGCGAGGAAGATCAATCTTTATGGATATTGTTGATTTCCGTGGATTTGATTATGAGAAAGTCAAAGACCAATTTATTGAATTCTGTGATTATTACTTTAAAGCGGTGTTCTTTGACTTCGCACCTCTCTTATCCATTCCTTTATATCAACAAATGAAAGCTGACGAATATATCTTTGGTGATTCAATTAAATCTCAAATGACTCCATTCGAACACGAAATGATGACAAATCGATATAATCCAGAGGATTTTGCTGATCCAGATAGTTGTACTGACATCATTTATCATACAAAATTTGAAGGACAGAAAAATGGTGCCGACCAAGTTCACGTTATTGCCTCTTCTTTTAGAAGAGAAGAACATGTTGATATGGTTCCAGTTATTGCTGGTAATGGAAGAAGTTATATGGTTCCAGTTACCTGGTATGAATACATTCCAGTTACTGGCGAAGGAGAAATCCAAACAGCCAATGTTGGCGGAGATGAACTCTCATTCCGCGGCATTGACAATCAAAACACTATTTACATTCGTGGCCTAATTGCATTAAAATCAGGCTTGAATGTAGATATAAATAATCTAAAATCGCTGATGGCGAAGAAGGAGAACTAATTATGGCAAATGAATTAGACGAAATCACTGGTCCAGTGAACGAATCTGGACGTGACGTTAATGTCATTGAAAAACAAATCCCGGTGAAAGTTGGTGTTGGATCAACAATTTTCCAAGTTGTCTTATGCTTATTCATTCTTCCAATTCCATTCGTTTTACTTGCAAGAGTGAACGCTGGTAAGAGACTAAGTCAATTACAACAAAAGATTCAACAAGCCGCTTCTCAAGTTGATAACTACTTAGAACAACGCGTCATGATTCTTCAAAACGCTGCTCAACTTGTCACAAAAGGTATGGATTTAGACAAATCAACATTTACGGAAATTGCTCGTCTTAGAGCTGGTGGTGCCGATAACTTCACCGAAACCAACAAAGCACTTGAAAATGTTGGCAATAAGATTAATGTTGCTTTAGAAAACTATCCAGATCTTAAGGCTCACCAAGAACTTGCTGCAGCCATGCAACAAAACAGCTACACCCAACGTGAAATTACTGCTGCTCGTGAACACTATAACGATGTTGTTGCTGAATGGAACAAACTTATCTTTGAATGGCCATTCCCAATGATTATCGCTGCAAAACGCGGTTATACAACCCGTATTCCATTCTCTGCTTCGAAAGAAACAAAAGAACAAGCACGCGGCACTTTCTTCAATTAATTGTTGGGGATTTAAAGCAAAATACATTAAAGATCTCTATACGGGATCTTTTTTGTTTTATTTAGGTTTTGCTGTTGATTTTTTTGCAAAACCCCAATATTTATATGCTGAAATTTTTATACATAAAAAAACCGCATATAAGTTTGAAAAGTTTTTGATAAACTATATATGAAAGGAATTTTCATATGGATTCAAATTACAAAAAAGATTTCGAACCTGGTTTTTCTCCATTAAATGTTTGTGAAGAAGCAGCCCGCTGCCTTCTTTGCCATGATGCACCATGTTCGAAAGCATGTCCGGCTGGCACTAATCCGGACAAATTTATTCGTTCAGTCCGTTTCCGTAACTTTAAAGGTGCGGCTGAAACAATTCGTGAAAACAACGCTTTAGGTGCAATTTGTGCTCGCGTTTGTCCAACCGAAAAATACTGTCAAAAAGGTTGTTCTCGTAGCGGTATTGATAAACCAATTGATATCGGACGTATTCAACGTTATGTGACTGACTTTGAAGAAGCTAACAAGATGAAGATCCTTGAAAAAGGAAAACCAAACGGTAAATCCGTTGCTCTTGTTGGTTCTGGTCCAGCTGCACTTCAAGCAGCAGTAAGCTTCAATAAACTTGGATATGAAGTTGAAGTTTACGAAAAAGAAAAAGTTTTAGGCGGTATGCTTAGACTAATTCCAGAATATCGTTTACCAAACCGTGTCGTTGATGTCGAAATTAAACGTATCGAAGACTTAGGTGTGAAATTCCACACTGGATGTGAAGTTGGTAAAGATATTTCCGTAGAAGACTTAAAGAAGAAACATGACGCAGTTGTCTTAGCTCCAGGTTATAGCTATGGCAAGATGCTTCCAGCCTTTGAAAATAACAAATATGTGGTTTCTGCTGTTGATTTCTTAAGAGAAGTTAAAGCAAAAGGCGGAAATGTTAAAGTTCCAGCTAACGTCTTAGTTGTTGGTGGTGGTGACGTCGCCATGGATGTTGTCTCAACCATGAAACTCTTAGGTGTGGAACACGTAACTGATGTTGTTTACGAACAATTTAAGGAATTTAAAGCAAGCAAGAAAGAACTTGAAGGCGCTCAAAAACTTGGTGTAACCATTATTGATGGATATGTTCCAGCTAAAGTGGAAGGTAACGTTGTGACATTCTCACACCGTGAAATCAAAGCCGAAGTGAAAGTTGAAGCCGACTTAATCGTTCTTGCTGTTGGTCAATATCCAGAAGTTAAAGGTCTTGGAATTGATCTAGTTAAAGGCGAAGTTAATGAAGGTCGTCCATACTACACCAAAGATCCAAAAGTCTTTGTTTGTGGCGACATTGCACATAGTGCATACGATAAAACCGTCGTTGGCGGTGTTCGTACTGGTAAAGAAGTGGCTTTATATGTCCACGCTGCTTTAGGAGGTAAATAAAATGGTCCATAAAGATTTATCAGTCACCTTCTTAGGTGTCAAATTCCCAAACCCATTCTGCTTATCTTCTTCACCAGTCGGTAATTGCTACGACATGTGTAAGAAAGCATATGAAGTTGGTTGGGGAGGTGTTGTCTTTAAGACAATCGGTCCAAAATCATACTTTATTGATGAAGTCTCTCCACGTTTCGATAAGCTCAACAAGGAATCGACTCCATTTGTTGGATTTAAGAACATGGAACAAATCGCTGAACATAGTCTCGAAGAGAACTTACGCGATTTAAGAAAACTTAAAAAGGAATTCCCAAATCAAGTCCTAATTGCCTCAATCATGGGTAATGATGAACGAACATGGGAAGACTTAGCTCGCATGGTTGAAGAAGCTGGTGCGGATATGATCGAAATGAACTTATCCTGTCCACAAATGACTTCCCACGCCATGGGTAGCGACGTTGGTACAAATGCTGAACTTTGTAAGAAGTACTGCCAAGCCGTTAAACGTGGAAGCAAGCTTCCAATGATGGCCAAGATGACACCAAACATCACTGATATGGTTCCAGTTGCAAAAGCCTGCTTAGAAGGTGGTGCTGATGGAATTGCCGCAATTAACACCATTAAATCCATTTGTAATATCGATTTAGATAAGAAAGTTGGTTTACCAATCGTTGATGGAAAATCAGCTATTTCTGGATATTCTGGAAAAGCTGTTAAACCAGTTGCTCTTCGTTTTATCCAACAAATGAGACAAGCAGAAGGTTTAGAAAACCTCGAAATCTCTGGTATTGGTGGTATTGAAACTTGGGAAGACGCTGCTGAGTTTATCTTAGTTGGTGCAACAACACTCCAAGTTACAACCGGAATTATGCAATATGGTTACCGTATTGTTGAAGACATGAAAAACGGTCTTGAACACTACATGGAAGAACAAGGTGTTGATTCACTCCATGAACTTGTTGGAAAAGCCAATAAGAACATCATTCCAGCTGAAAACCTCAATCGTGACTACATTGTTCGTCCAGACATTGATCTTGATAAATGTATCAAGTGTGGACGTTGCTACATCTCTTGTTACGATGGCGGTCACCAAGCTATTGAATGGGACGCTGAGAAACGTCAGCCAAGTTGCAATACCGATAAGTGCGTCGGTTGTCTACTTTGTGGACATGTCTGTCCAGTTGGAGCAATTAAACCAGGCAAAATTAGTATCAAACCGGGCCGTAAATGCAAAGCGGAAGACATTAAACTTTAATCCACATTATCAATATTTAAGAAGCATCTCAAAGAGGTGCTTCTTTTTTGTTTATTTGAGTTTTGCTGGTGATATTTTTGCAAAACCTTAATATTTTTAATATCTAAGTTTTGTCCCAAAAATTTTTAACATTGGGAATTATATGCGTAGATGTGTAAAATGTTTGTATCACTTTGATGTGAGCCGGGTATGAAAAGAAGAACTAAATTATTAGCATCGTTATGCCTGTCAGCAATGGCGATGACTTTTTTGTTCGGCACTCAAGAAAAGTTTCTTCCTGCTGAAGCAATTATTGTTTCTGAGTATGACCCAGAAGCAAAAGAAGGAAGACCGGCTTATTCACCAACAGATGAGTACTATGAAACCAAACAAAATATCTCCATGGATCACGTTGGAGACATAGAAAGTGTTTGGGATAACTTTAAAGGCGATGGTATTCGAGTCGCTGTGATTGACTCTGGTTTCGACTTAGATAACCCAGACTTTATTGATGAACAAGGAAATAGCATGTTTAGTATTTCCGAAGGAAGAATGTTCGCCCATGCTACTGCTGTTACTGGTCAAAATGCTACATATACAATGGATAAGACTGGTGAAACAGGCTCTGGCCAAGTTGTTCAATTTGCCCCACAAGCTGAAAATGTCGGTTATAAAATCAATGATGTTTGGTACTATGGCGATTCTATTTTAAGACCTTGGGCTGGCTACTCGAAATATAGTAAGCACGGAACAGATGTTTGCTCAACATTAGCTAGTCGAGCTCATGATACAACTCATACCGGAACAATCGGTATCGCTCCAAAAGTGACTATCGTCCCGATTAAAGTAGATTTTTGGACAGATAGTATTTTTAATGCTCTTTATTACATTAAGAATACTCTTAACGCGAATACTTCAACAGCAATTGATGTAGTGAATATGTCAATCGAAGCACCATATTATGAACTAGTCGATACATACGTAAATTATATAGTCAATCAAGGCACAATTGTTGTTGCCGCAGCTGGTAATAGTAATTACGATACTGCAACTTACCCAGCTTCAAGTCCGAAGGCAATTGGTGTTGGTTCATTAGGTAGAGATTCAAGCACTGAAAAAGCATCCTTCTCGAATTACAATGCTTCTGGAAGCACTAAAACAGGAAATAATAACGTAGACTTAGTTGCACCAGGTTATGTTTATACCGCCAGTTGGAACTCAAGTACAAGCGGTCACACTTATAGTGAAACCCAAGGCACTTCATTTTCTTCCCCAATTGTTGCTGGTGCAGCAGCATTATGGAAACAAGCTAACCCATCTGGAACAGTAGACGAATTTAAAACGGATTTATGGAATTCGTGTGTGGATATAGGCACATCTGGTTGGGATACAACCTTTGGTTATGGACGTTTAGCAATCGATAGACTTGTTGATTTAGGTACAAATGTCACTGAAGTGTGTGTCGATTCTGATAAGTCATTAACTCTTGAGGTTGGCGACACATCACAAATCCAAGCACATGTCCTTCCTGTTTCTGCGACTGACCAAGGATTAGTTTATGAATTATACAATGATAATGGTGTAATTAGTGTTAGTGATAGTGGTTTGATCACCGCTCTTAAAGAAGGCACTGAAACAGTGTTTGTTTGGGATCATGAATCACATTCTTATGGTGACCTTGTTGAGGTAACTGTAACCCAAAAAGCGGTTCACCCAACTTCCATGTCAATTTCTCCAAGTTCTGTAAGTTTAAATCTCGCAACAATCGAAACTACAACTTTATCTGCTGTATTTACTCCATCTGATACAACTGACAAAAGAGTATTATGGGATACCGAAGATAACAATATCGCCACAATTGATGAAGATGGTGTTGTGACTCCTGTTGGAGTTGGCAACACACGTGCCTACTGCTTATCTTACGACGGAGAACTTGAAGCTTACGCTGATATTAATGTTTATAACCAAGATCCATCTGTGGTTACATCTGTTACGATTAGTCCAGGAGATGGACAATGTAATGTTGACCTTAAAAACGGAAATACAATTCAACTTACTGCAACAGTAAATGGAACAAACTTAGAAGATGATGGAGTAACATGGAGTTCTTTAAGCTCTAGCTATGCTACAGTTGATCAAAATGGTCGTGTAACATGTCTAAAAACTGGTTATGCAGACATTAAAGCAACATCAAAACAAGACACGACAGTAAGCTGTACTCGTAGAGTTATTATTTCTGATACAACACCTAAGGTGACAAGTATTTCAGTAAGCCCGACATCAAAAACCTTAGTTTTAGCTAATAGTGAGACTGTTCAATTAAGTGCAAATGTTGTAACAACTTATAGTGGATCAACTGAAGTAACTTGGGAAACTAGTAATACCTCAGTCGCAACAGTTTCAAATGGGTTAGTAACGCCTCATGCTGTTGGAACAGCAACAATTACTGCGCGATCCGTTTTAGACACAACTAAAACTGCAGCCAGCACAATCACTGTTGTTCAAAATACATCTGTTAATTATGAGTGTACAGGTGCGCAGACTGTTGTATTAAATAGTGGAACACCACCGACTGGCTCATCGGTTTCATTCAGTAACACCTACACGACCACATATGAACAAATAACTAAGAATAATCACCAAACATGGACTTTGAAAGGGTACGAAGGATATACGATAACTTCAATAAAATTAAATATTAAGAGAAGTAGTAGCGGTGTTGGAAATTTAGTAGTTAAAAATAACAATGCCACAATAAGTACAGTTCAAATTCCAAATAATAGCATTTCAACTTCTTATCAATATAAGGAATATTGCTCATCATCTTTCGAGGTTGATGGTGATTTAGTGTTTGAGATTAATGCGACTACAAGTTCACTATATGTAAAAAATATCGAGATTACAATTGATGATTCTTCTTTGAAAGAGGTTGATCATATTACAGCAATTTATAATGGCTCAAAAGTTAAATATAACACAGAAATAGATAGAACTAACCTTGAAGTGCGAGCTTATTATGATGAAAGTGATTATGATGTCGTCTCATCAAATAAGTATGAATTGAGTGGCTTTAATAAATTAACAGAAGGCGACCAAACAGTTACTGTTTCTTATAAAAATAAGGAAACCACTTTTGACGTTACTGTTGTTTACTATGATCTAGTTTATATTGAATTATCAAATATTACTGATTCATATAATGTAGGTTCTACATTCGTTAAGCCAACAGTAACAGCTCACTATGAGGATGAAACTTCTACTGATGTTACATCATCAGCAACATTTAGTGGATACGATATGGGCACCGCCGGTGCGTACAATGTTTCTGTAAGCTATAGCGAACACAATGTTACGAAGTCGACTTCTTACGGAATTGTTGTTAAGGAATCTGGTGGCGAAGTAGAAGGTGGTTTAGTTAAATTTGGTAGCGGAACTGGTTGCACACGAATCAATAGTTCATCTGTCAATGCTACAGATTCATTATCAAATGTTTGGACTGTTTCAACTCAAGGAACCTCCTCTTATTCACAAAATCCGAGTTACTCTCAGGTGGGCTCATCATCAGATCCTGCCACCAAAATAACACTTACCATGAACCTCGGATCAAGCATGTTAGTTAATTCTGTTAGTTTTAAAGTCGGAGGGAATAGTGGATCGGCCGCAACCGTAACAATTGCTGTTGATGGAACAACAATTGGAACAGGAAATGTTACGGCAAGTACTACAAGTACAATTGAAAGCTCTTCTTCTAAGAACGGTCAAACAATAACTATCACTCTCACTAACATTTCTAAAGGTATTTGTATTTATCAAATTTCATATAATGTAGGTGAGGAAAAGACCCCTACTGATTTAGAAAAAGCTCAGCAATTTGCGGTTGAATTTAGTAATTCGATAGTTTGTTATGGTGGGGAAAAAGCGCCAACAATAGTCACTGGAAAAACATGGGCAACATTAACACAATCATTTAATGGTTTAGATGGGACTGTTAAAGCTTACTTCCAAGTTGCCATACCAACTGATCCAGCAATTCTTGATGCTGTTTTAAAACACGATCAACTTGTTTCTCGTTATGGTTATGCCGACTTTATGGGCCGTAGTGCTTATAATGGATTATTACCAAATAGAATAAACACACTTAGCGAATTCAGCGGAATTACTATCGTGATAATTGCTACAACAGTCGGTTTAATCGCTTTAGGTGGATACATCTTTATTCGTAAGAGAAAGGAACAATAAAATGGGTAAATTAACTGAATGGTGGGCAAAACGAATTATTGCTCAAGAAGAAGCTGCAAAGGAACAAGAAAAACTTCCAGACCGATGGGAGTCAATGAAAGACATTTGGCACACAACTTATTCGCGAGCAAATGTAGGTGACCCATTTGAACAATACGAAAAGATTCTTGGAACGCCAGATGCAAAAGATGTTGCTGGAGAAACCATAACATACCGATACATGTATCTGGAATATAAGAAAGACGCTGAACCAGTCCATCATAAGATGGAATTCGATATCAAAGCTGGTGCAATTGCTGCTAAAAGATCAAAGAATGTATAAAAAAAGGAACTACCTGTTAAATCAGGTAGTTTTCCTTATTTTTCTTAATGACTTTCAAATCCTTGAAGAATTTGATTGAACTCTTAATCGGAGATACCGTTGAACCTCGGTCGTCTCTCCAAGTAATACCCATTTCATGAACGATGAAATTGTTTAGTTTGGCGATGTAGAGATATTCAACATCAAAGGCGAATCCCATAATAATTTGTTTCTTAGCAATTTGCTTAGCTATCTTTGTTCGCATCGCTTTAAATCCACATTGGGTATCACTATATTTCATATGGAATTTAGCATTAACGATTTTTCGGCAGCACCAACCAATAAAGCGGCGTTTTGCTGGTTGTTTTATTGGAATTTTACTGTCTTTATGGTGTCTTGAACCAATGATAATGTCATATTGATCAAGGATTGGTACAAGTCGATCTAATGCTTCTAAATCAGTGGATAAATCAGCATCCATAAAAAGGATGTAATCACCTGTAGCGTCTTGAATTCCTTTTTGAACGGCTCCACCCTTACCTTTGTTAACGTCGTATCCAGAAGGTATAACCCCTTCAATGCTATTAATAACTTCTTTGGTATTATCCTTACTTCCGTCGTTAACTAAAATTAATTCAGTGTCGATATTTAAAGTTTTTAGCTTGTTTAAAACTTCCTTAGCTTTGGCTGAGATATCTTTGGCTTCGTTATAACAAGGAATAATTACAGATAATTTCATTTTTGAACAACCTTAATTGATAAATAAGCAAGCAATGCTCCCAACGAATTTCCGATGGTAGTGATTACGATATTTAAAACTGCATTCCAAGACCAGGCGTTTCCAAATGAGAAGTAGGTCATGTTGGCGATGGTATGTTCCATACCAGTAACAACAAAGATAAACACACACATGATAATTGCGAAAGCTTTTAATCCCGGATTTTCAAATTTCTTATAACCATAAACAGCAAGGAAAACAAAGATTCCGCAAAGTGATGACATAATTAAACAGCGATACCAAGGATCTGCATCACCAATAACTCTAGCCGCAACGACTCCATTGATTGAATCAACAACACCTAGAAGATTCTTTGTTGCAAAGAAGAAAAGGTATCCTGCAAAAACAGCACCAACGATATTGCCAACATAGATTGGAGCAAGATTGATAACGTTTTCTTTTGGGCCATCAATGGCAAACCCAATTTTACCTGTATAAAGATTTAAACCAAGGAAGCAAACAAGAAGTAAACCGATCGAGAAAGCAAATGAACCAACTATATGTGACCCTGCTGCTTTGCACATAACAAAAGCAAATGAACCAAGTCCAATTGCGAATCCAGCTAGGATTCCAAGAAAGAATGTTTTTAATAATTTTTTCATTGTTTTGCCTCTTCTTTATTTGCTTCAGTTTTGTCTTGCTTTTTATCATTTTGTTCGGCTTTTGCTGGTGTTTTTGTTTCTTCTTTCTTTGGCTTTTTCGCCGCTCTTTTTTCACTAATAAAGTGAATTAAGAATGGTGTGAAGTTTAGTAACACAAGTAAGAATACAGAAGCACCTATTGTAATCCATAGGGCAAGCATAAAGTCTAATGTTTGTCCTTCTGGAATCTTAATAATTGATTGAGATGTAAAGAAGGAAGCGACTGTACCTCCAGCAAGTCCTGCAAAGAGAACTAAGTTTGGAGTTAACTCGTTTTGAACAGTTATTTTCCAATCCTTTGTATCCTTACGTTGCACATATGTAGCATAGATACATGTGACAATAAACAACGCAGTCATCGTATAGAAGAATGCCGCTAATCCATCGCCATTTAATGTCCAAACAATTCCAGCTAACAAAGCGAATGAATATAACATTGAGAAGATGAAATAGAAGATGTAATCACTTTTCCATTCAAACCAGGAAATAAAGACAAACCAACCATTTGCAATCTTGACACCGAGCAATTTGAAGAAATGGACAATTGAAGACCAAGCTTTTTTGAAGAATGGTTCTTTGCCTTCCTTTGGAGCTTTTTCTTTTGGGCTTTCTTCCTGAAGAACCAATGGTTCATGAATCTTTTTTGGCTTCTTTAAGTCAGCATGATAAAAAGCTAGAAGCGGTGTATTTAAGCTCTCGAGTTCGTAAATCTTTTCGAGATTTTCATATGGGAATGAGTTTTTATCTAAATCGTCAAACAAAGCATATAAAGGTTCATATTTATCAACTAAGAGAATAAGTTTCTTTGTCTTTTCAAAAGGATCTTCAACTTCTTTTAACTCACTAATCTTGTTAAATAGTTCTTCACGTTTTTCTTCTAACGAAGATTTTTTAAAATCAAAATAAAATGAACCAACATTCGCTACATGAACTTTAATACGAATCAATTCTTCTTCGCTTTCTAAAACTGGAAGCACAAGAGAGTCTTCGTTTAAAGGATGATTCACTAAAAGTTCACGAAATAATAACTTGTTCTTTACACGAGATATTCTCTCGTTAAAAACAAAGGTTTCGTCAGAGTTAGTTTTTTTGAATGTCACGATGTGTTCGCTCATTGATTATTATGATAATCTAATGGAGTTATAAACTCTATAAAATTTCATTAATTGTATAAATTTAATGAACTTTGAATGACTTTTTCTTTATGTTTTTCCTCTCTTAGTTCATAATCTTGATTATGGTGGATTTATCTCGATGAATAGAAATAACGATTTAGTCACGAAAAATTCCAAAGCCTTCTTTAATTACTTTTTAGAAGATTTTTTAGAATGCGGAATTGAACTAAAAGGCAGCGAAATTAAATCCATTCGTCAAAACGGTGCATCTTTGATGGATACCTATGTTGTGATTAGAAATCAAGAAGCTTACATCATTAATATGTATATCGCTCCTTATAAACAAGGAAACATCTTTAACCATGACCCAAGAAGAAGTAGAAAACTTCTTTTACATAAAAAAGAGATCTTGAAAATGGAACAAAAAGCCAAAGAAAAAGTGATGACGATTGTCCCAACAAAGGTCTATCTAAAGAAGGGCAAACTTAAAATCGAGATTGCTTTAGGCAAAGGTAAAAAGAAATTTGATAAGCGTGAAGTTATTAAAAAACGTGACGATGAACGCGCTATGGATAAAGCAAAGAAATCAATTACTAGAGACTATGAATAGTATTGTTGAATTAGAACAGTTTTTTGAAAAACGATCCTTACAAACCTACTCTAGAGAAAACTACGATAAATATCTAAAGAAGGAAGGATTCGTTTTTGATATTCCTTCTATTCATATTACTGGCACAAATGGTAAAGGTTCAACTGCTAAATATCTCAATGAGATATACAAAGCTCAAGGTTATAAAGTTGGGTTATTCTCATCTCCATCTACAACAACTCTTTTTGAGATGATTCAAGTTGATGGTAAAGAAATCTCAAGTGATGACTATTTATCCTTATTTAATAGATTAGAGGAGAAGTTTTTAAAGTACGAATTATCGACATTTGAAATGCAGACAATTATCGCTTTAACTTACTTTAAAGATCGTGAGTTAGATATTGCTATTATTGAAGTTGGAATGGGTGGTTATATTGATGCGACAAACATCTTTATTCCAAAACTTTCTATCATCACTTCCGTGTCATTGGAGCACACTGCTTATTTAGGAAAATCAATCTCGGAAATTGCTGATAATAAAGCAGGTATAATTAAGAGAGATGTGCCTGTTTTGCTGGGAAAATTAGATGAAAATACCATGTTTGCTATTCGCCAAAGAGCCAAAGAAATGGAATCTCAAATTGTCATTGTCGAAGACTATCACAATGAACAAATTGGGGTGAATAAAATTACATTTGATTATCGCCCATATAAAGGATTAGAACTTTCAACAAGTGCTGTGTATCAGCTTAAAAATGCTAGCCTTGCTGTTGAAGCTACAAAGATTCTTAAAGATGTTTTTAGTGTTAGTGAAGATGCCGTTAGAAAAGGATTAAATACAAAACTCCTTCCATGCCGTTTTGAATATGTTAAAAAGAATGTCATGGTTGATGGGGCGCATAACCCAGAAGCAATGAAATCTCTAACTGAAACATTAAGCAAAGTTGAACATCGTCCAATTCACGTTGTCTTTGCTGCTTTTAGAGATAAAAACATTGATCAAATGCTTATTGCATTAGGTTCAATATCCAATGATGTTGTATTAACAACATTTCAACACAAAAGGGCACGTACTGAAGAGGAATATTTCCTTTATTTAGGTGACTATAAATTTGTTGAAGATTATCTTTCTTATATTAAGGAATTAGAAACTACATATCCTGATGATTTAATTCTAGTTACCGGATCGTTGTGTTTTGCCGGAATCGTTCGAGAGGCGTTAAGAAATGAAAAATAACGTTGTTCGACAAATTACTCTTTCGGCATTAATTCTTGCATTAACAATTATTTGTACAAGAGTTCTTTCTATTCAAAATATTCCAATTGTTCCATTTGTGAGAATTTCAATTGGACCAGCTCTAATTATTTTTGCATCAATCTTTCTTGGACCGATTTCTGGTCTAATTGTTGGAGCCGCTTCTGATATTCTTGGAATCGTCTTATTTCCTAATGCGTTAGGCTACTCAATCAACCCATTATTTACTGTTGTTTACGGACTTTTAGGATTGTGTCCTTTCTTTATTTTTAAGGGCGCAAAAATGTTGAAGAAAAACTCCATTAATTTTGGCATTATCTCCGCAATTCTCGGTTCTTTATGCATTTTTACAACTATTTTTATGTTGCTAAATAATTCGATTGTTTTATTTGGAAAAACATATGAATTTTTAGCTTGGCACAAAACATTAATTATTTCCTTGTCTTGGGTTTTATCTATTGCATCAGTTTTAGCGATTTACTTTATCGATAAGCATCTCAAAAAGAAGTATGGAGAGGATATCGCAGATGTCTATCCAATTGCAGTGGCGTGTGTTCTTTCTGAACTGTTTGTAATGCTGATTCTAAACTCCATTGTTAAAGTAATGTTCTTTGAAGTTGATTTCCTGTTTGTATTCTTCTCTCAAGCGGTTGTCTTCTTCATCGATCTTCCATTAAATACGTTTGTTGTAAGCCTTCTTGGCGTTTTATATAAAAAGGTTGTCTTAAAATGAGTGAAGAAAAAGAAATTCGAAAATATCCAAAATTAGAGGATGCGCAAGAAAACGAACCATTAGTTGAAAAGACTCAAGCGCCTTGGAAATGGTTAATTTTCTGTGGGATCATTCTTTTACTAATGGTTGCCTGCATCATCGTTATTTTCACTGTAAAGTAATCTAAATATATTGGTAGTTAAGCGTAAATGATATATAATTTACGCAACTCGAGGAATACTACTATGGAACCTAAAGCAAATATCACTTGGGATGAATACTTCATGGGCATGGCTCTTTTAAGTGCTCAAAGAAGTAAAGATCCAAATACAAAAGTTGGCGCATGTATCGTTGACCAAGATCACAAGATTGTTTCAAATGGATACAATGGGATGCCAACAGGCTGTGACGAGGACCATTTATCATGGAACAAAGGAGAAGAACTTGATTCAAAGTATCTCTATGTTTGTCACGCCGAATTTAACGCTATTTTAAATACTAGAGATGGTGCTGCATTAAAAGGTTGCACACTCTATGTCACATTATTCCCGTGTAACGAATGTACTAAAGCAATCATTCAAAAGGGAATTAAAGAAGTTGTCTATTTAGACAATAAATATGCCAATACTACTGAAACTAAAGCCTCGGCTCTCA
Organism: Bacilli bacterium; assembly: GCA_017447725.1. Taxonomy (GTDB): domain Bacteria; phylum Bacillota_I; class Bacilli_A; order RFN20; family CAG-826; genus Fiminaster. The sequence continues at coordinate 6,937 of JAFSMX010000031.1, read as the reverse complement.
TGTTAGAACTTGCTGGAGTTAAAACAAGACAATATAAGGGAAGGGTTCCAAAACTAGAGTTTTAATGAAGATTATTGAAGTCAATCATCTCTCATATAAATACAACGAAACAGACGTCGCGATAAACGACGTCTCTTTTAGCATTGATGCTGGTAAATATGTAGCGATTATTGGCCACAACGGTTCTGGTAAATCGACATTTGCCAAGCTATTAATGGGTTTGCTTGAACCAAATGAGAATTCTATAAAAGAATTCGGTATTACTTTAGATAAGAAATCTGTTCACGAATTACGTAACAGAATGGGAATTGTTTTCCAAAACCCAGATAACCAATTCGTTGGCGCTACAGTTCGTGATGATTTAGCCTTCGGTCTTGAGAATCGCTGTATCAAGCGAGAAGACATGGATGCGATTATTAACGAATACGCTGAAAAGGTTAACATGGTAGAGTTCTTAGACAAGGAACCAGAGAATCTTTCCGGTGGTCAAAAACAACGAGTCGCCATTGCTGGAGTCCTTTCTATGAATCCAGAAATTGTAATCTTTGATGAAGCGACCGCAATGCTCGATCCAAAAGGAAAAAGAGAAATTCGTGAAACAATCCTAAAGATGAAAAGAGAGAATCCAAACATGACAATTCTCTCCATCACTCACGATATTGAAGAAGCGTATCAAGCTGATGAAGTGATTGCTTTTAATGATGGGAAGGTTGTCTTCCAAGGAAAGCCAGAAGAAGTGTTAAAGGATGAAAAACAACTCCAAGATATTGGATTAGATATTCCGTTTGTTGTTTCTTTAAGAAATAAACTTGAAGCTAGAGGCATCAAGGTTGATGGAAAAACGGTTGAAGAGGTGGTGGAACAGTTATGAAATTAAAGTTCAACCACGTCGATTTCTATTATGGTGATAAAGCACCAAATCTTTTTGAAGCTTTAAACGATATCGATTGCGAAATTAAAGAGAAATCATTTACATGTATTGTTGGACATACTGGATGCGGAAAATCAACGTTCATTCAGCAACTAAATGGTTTGCTTATTCCAACAAAAGGTTCGGTTTTTGCTGGTGATTTCGTTGTTTCTAGTAATAAAAAAGAACGAACTAAAAAACTTCGTCCATTACGTCAAAAAGTTGGAATCGTTTTCCAATTTTCCGAATATCAATTATTTGAAAATTCTGTTGAAGAAGATGTTGCTTTTGGGCCAACAAATTTTGGAGTTAAGAAAGAAGATGCTCTTAAACTTGCTCATGAAAACTTACTTAAGGTTGGTATAGATGAGTCATTCTTTAAAAAATCCCCATTTGAGTTAAGTGGTGGTGAACGACGTCGTGTAGCCATTGCTGGTATTATGGCCATGCAACCTGAAGTCATCGTTCTTGACGAACCGACAGTTGGACTTGATCCACGTGGCGTAAAGGAAATGATGACTTTGTTTAAAGAGTTACACGATAACGGAACGACGATAATTGTTGTGACTCATGATATGAATCTAGTTTATGGTTATGCCACAGATGTCATTGTGATGGATCATGGAAAAATTGTTTATCAAGGTACACCAAATGAATTGTTTGATAAGAGTGTTGATGAATATTCCTTAGAAACACCTTTAATGACACATTTGATTCAAGAACTTAAACAAAAAGGTTATAAATTTGACCTTCAACAAATTAAGTCTCTAGATGATATCGTTGATGTTATAGCCAAACAAAAAGGAGGGGCGAAAAATGAGTAGCATTACTCTTGGTCGCTATACTCCTCGCGATACATTTATTCATCGCCTTGATCCTCGTATCAAGATACTTTCATTAATTTTATTAATGGTTGCGATTTTTATTTCTTATTCAACATGGGAAATGACCTTCATTATTGGAGGCATTTTGCTTGTATTTATTTTCTTATTAGCAGCCATTTCAAAAACATCATTTAAGTCATTATTTAAATCTCTTAGAGCGATGTGGTTTTTAATTATTTTCCTGCTTTTGATCAATATTCTAGTTAAGCCTAGGAATGCGGTTAATATTGCTTTCTCAATTGGCTCTCTCGACATTTATTGGGAATCGATTTTCCAATCCCTAAAAATCATCTTGAGATTATTCCTAATGATTACATTAACCATGATACTTACTACTTCAACAAAACCACTCGACTTAACATATGCGTTAGAGTGGTTCATGAAGCCATTAAAACTAATTAGATTCCCAACACACGAGGTTGCCATGACAATTTCAATTGCTCTTCGTTTTATCCCAACTTTACTTATTGAGGTTGAACGAATTATGAAAGCTCAAACCAGTCGTGGAGTCGACTTTAAACACGGTAAAATCTCATCTCGTTTTAAAGCGATTATTTCGTTAATCGTTCCACTATTTATTTCTAGTTTCCAACGTGCTGAAGAATTGGCAGATAGCATGGAAGCAAGAGGATATAATCCAAAAGCAAAACGAACAACTTATCATAAGCTTCATTTCGCTTGGAATGATTTATTTGCCCTTCTTCTTTGTACGATTTTTATGGCCGCTACAATTGTGTTCTCAGCAATGGATTTCACCATCAAAACCCCATTATTTGTACCATGGTTAATCATTGGAATTTGCGGTGTTTTGTTCTATTTATTTGGTATTGGTGCAGAAAATGCAAGGAGGCATAAAAAATGAGAATTTTAGCTGTTTGTGAATATGACGGTTCCTCTTATGCAGGATGGCAATACCAACCAGACCAGGTTAGTGTTCAAGAAACAATTGAACGAGCCATATCTCAGATTAGAAATACTCCGACAAAAATTTTTGGCAGTGGTCGTACTGATGCTGGTGTTCATGCATTAGGACAAACATTCCATTTTGATATTGAAGAGGAAAGAGATTTAGATAAATTTAGACACTCGATTAACTGCATCCTTCCAAAAGATATCCGTGTTAAATCACTTAAAGTTGTTCCAAACGACTTTCATGCTCGATTAAGTGCAAAAGAAAAAACATATCGTTATGTTATCAACCTTCAAGAACAGAGTGCCTTCGGTTATAAATACGAAGAAGTTGTCGATCAACCGCTCGATATTAAGGAAATGAAAAAGTGTGCAAAAATTCTTGAAGGCAAACACTGTTTCCAAAACTTTACGACGAAAGAAGAAGATGAAGATAACTTTGTTAGAATCATTTACCGCATCATAATTGATGAATTTGATCATCATCTACACATTACATTTGTAGGAAATGGGTTCATGCGTTACATGGTGCGCCTATTAGTAGGCACACTCATTCAAGTAGGTAAAGGAAAAATGAAGATTGTCGATGTTGATGAAATCCTTTGCCAACCAACAAGACAACCAGTATCTTACAAAGCTGACGCTAAGGGTTTATACCTTGTTGAAGTGAAATATTAGGTGACTTTTCTTTGAAAAATACACCAATAGGCATATAATAATACACGCCAAAGGAGAAAATACTTATGGGTAGACATCATGAAGTCCGTGCTGCCGCAATGGCTCGTACAGGAAAAATTAAATCAGCATTATACGCTCGTGCTTCTAAAGAAGCATACATGGCTGCTAAACAAGGATCCCCAGATCCAAAAACAAACTTAGCCTTAAGAGCTGTTTATGAAAAATATCGTGGTAAATCAGTTCCACGCGACGTCTTCGATCGTGCGATTAAGAAAGCACAAGGTGGAGACGCAGTCGCATACGTTGAAGGAAGATATGAAGCCTTCGGACCAGGAAATTCTTACCTTATCATCGATACCTTAACTGATAACCCAAATCGTGCTTTAGTTGAAGTTCGTACAAACGTTATTCGTAAGGGTGGTCACTTAGGTAGCGTTATCTTCAACTTCACACAACTTGGTGTGTTAGCCTTCAAAGGAACAAACCGCGATGAAGTCGAAGAAGCCTTAATTCTTGGCGATGTCGATGTTCAAGAAGTTGAATTAGACGAAGATACAATCTATGTCTATGTAACTCCAGAATCATTTGCGAAAGCGAAAGAAGTTCTCGCTGAAATGGGAATTACCGAATTCGAAGAAGCTGAAGTTCGTATGGAACCAAATGAATGGATGACAATCGAAGATCCAGAAGACAAACGTAAATTCGAAGAACTCATCGATGCTCTTGATGAACTCGAAGACGTTCAAAACGTTGCTCACAACGTTGAATTATAATAAGAGAGATTTATCTCTCTTTTTATTTGCTTATGGAATATAAAGTTGAAGAAGGAAAAATTATTGTTCGTTTAGACCGCGGAGAAGAAGTAGTCTCGTCTCTTTTAAAAATCATTAAAGACGAGAACCTCCATGGCGGATTTGTCTCTGCAATTGGTGCAGCAGACCTTATCGAAGTCGGTTTATACGAAGTTGAAAAACAACAATACAAATCTAAACGTTTCGAAGGAGATTTTGAGATTATTTCATGCCTCGGAAACGTCTCGAGAAAAGATGGTGAACCATACCTTCATTTACATATAAGTTTTGGTGATAAAGACTTTAATGTTTATGGTGGACACCTATCTTATTGCCGCATTTCTGGAACCTTCGAATGTGTGATTGGTTTGACAAAATCAACCATTGAAAGAATGAAGGATTCTAAAACCGGATTAAATATCTTCAAAATCTAAAATAACCAGCAAATCTTGGATGAAATGACGCAAAACCCGCGTCATTTTCTTTTGAAAAATGACAATTTAAAAATAGTTACTTTTGTTCTATTAGTCGTTGAATTCTCTATAAGAAAATTCAGTTTCTAAAATTGTTTTTGACTTATATAAATATAAAAAGTATAATTTTTCTCGCACAAACCAATAGTCCCGGTAAGATTATTGCTTGAATGAAATTGGAGGTACTAAAACATGCAACGTCAAACAACGATCGCAAAACCAGAAAAGATCGAACGTAAGTGGTATGTCATCGATGCAACAGGCATCCCATACGGTCGCTTAGCCTCCTTTGTCGCTGTGAAATTAATGGGTAAAGACAAACCAATCTACACTCCACATGTTGATTGCGGAGATTACGTCATTATTGTTAACGCGGAAAAGGTTGCCCTCTCTGGTAAGAATAAATTACAAAATAAAAAGTACTACAATGTGTCTGGATATAACGGAGGTCTTCGCGCCAGAACTGCTGGCGAGATGATCGAACGCTATCCTGAAGAAATGGTTGAACGCTCCATCTGGGGAATGCTACCAAAAGGCCCATTAGGCCGTCAAATTTATAAGAAGCTCTTTGTTTACAAAGGTGCTGAACACCATCACGAAGCCCAAAAACCAGAAGTGCTCGTGTGGAAGAAGTAAGGAGATAAGTTACTATGGCAGAAGCAAAGAAATACTATGGTACCGGAAGACGTAAATCATCCGTTGCTAGAGTCTATATCAAAGCTGGTAAAGGCAAAATTATTGTCAATGGCGAAGCCGTTGAAAAATATATGCCATACGCTACATTGGTAATGGATCTCTCCCAACCTCTTGAACTAACTGGTACAAAATCTAAATTTGATGTCGAAGCATTCGTCGAAGGTGGTGGCTTTAGTGGACAAGCTGGTGCTATCCGTCTTGGTATCGCCCGCGCTTTATTAGAAGCCGGTGTTGATCGTAAGACTCTTAAAGTTGCCGGAATGCTCACTCGTGACGCTCGTGCTAAAGAACGTAAGAAATACGGTCTTAAAGCAGCTCGTCGTGCTCCACAATTCTCCAAACGTTAATTCATTGTTGTGTATATTAAATGCGTGCGCTTATGCGTGCGCATTTTCTTTTTCAAATAAACACTTGAAACATCGATAGATAAAATGTATATTATTTAAGCGCTCAAGAGCGCAACAAAATTTGGATCTTTAGCTCAGCTGGTTAGAGCGCACCCCTGATAAGGGTGAGGTCGATAGTTCAAGTCTATTAAGATCCACCAAACAATTTAAAAGGTTGCCCTCCTCAAATGGGCAATTTTATTAGGGAGACAGTTAACGACTATGTCGTTATTACTCCCAAAAATGGGCACTTAGCTCAGTTGGGAGAGCGTTTCCTTCACACGGAAGAGGTCGCTGGTTCGAGCCCAGTAGCGCCCACCCTTCCTAATCGCCTTCTTAGCTCAATTGGCAGAGCAACCGCCTTGTAAGCGGTAGGTTGTTGGTTCAAGTCCGATAGAAGGCACCAACTTAAAAATTGAAGGTTAATACATATTTGTATTAGCCTTTTTTCTTTGATTACAACGCACTTTTTTGAGATTTTTTCGGTAATATATTTTCCCTGTTTGGTAGTTATTGACAGTATTTTGAGGGCTTGTTAGATAAGGGAGAGATCACAATCGAAGAGTGCATAGAGATTGAAAGAAGAATTGCCTTTAAATACAAGCTTTGAAGAAAGCATTTTTAGAATGGAAAAAGAGCCTGCGATTATGGCTCAACAATTGAGAAGATTGAACTATAATTTTTGAAGCTCTTCTTTAATAAAGTTAATGATGTTTTCTTTGGGGATTCGTTCTAATTCTTTACAAATAGCATTAATGCTATTATAGTTTGTTTTCCTTTCGATAAGGTAATCGACAGTTACATCAAATAAATCAGCTAATTCTATTAATTGGTTAATCTTTGGTTCATAAATACCATTTTCCCAATTAAGTATAGTTTGCCCAGAAACACCAAGCTTATTAGCTATTTCGTTTTGCGTTAGACCGCTCTTATTTCTTAGTTCTCTCAATCTCATTTATCTTTTCCTCATAGACAAATAATCAAGTTAACCTTGATTTGAATATAGATAAATCAAGTTAAACTTTGTAGAATATAGTGTGTATTCAAGGAAACCTTGATTTTACTAGTCTACGAGGTTGAACTATGGCTGATTTTGATATTGAGCAATTATTAAAGCAAATTAAAGAGTTAGAATCCGAATTAAAGGCGTCTAAAAAATACGGTCTTGTTTGGGATAAAGAAAACACAAAAGAAGAAGTTGTGTTACTCT
>JAFSMX010000030.1 GCA_017447725.1 Bacilli bacterium | reverse complement strand
GCTCTAGTTTTCTTCATCATTTCGATGTCTTTATTTGCCTTAGCTATCGGATTAATTATCACATCCATTATTATTGGATCAAAAAGCTCTGATGCCTGGTTTGTTTACGGCTATGGTGCTGGTATTTGTATGTCGCTTGGCTTTACTTTTCTTATCTTAAGAAGTGTCTTTTTTATGTCGAAGATTAAATTCATTTTATTCACTCAAGAACAAGAGAAAGCGATTAATGAAGCTCAAACCGCTCAAGTGGTGGATGCTAAACCGGTTGATTCATTTAAAGAAGAAGCTAGCCGTGAGAATAAGCTTTATCAACAATACGAAAACCTTTTTAAACAAGGCTACATCACTCAAGAAGAGCTTGAGCAAAAAAGAAAAGAACTACTCGGCGAGTAATTCCTAATCAAACAAAATTAAAAGGCCATAAGGCCTTTTTCTTTTAGAATCGATAAGTCGCGATTGGTAGATAAGTATCTAAGAATCTTTCAACGCGAGGGAAGTAAGAAGAAGCACTAGCACTCTTACTCCAAGTTCCAATTGTTTCTTCTTCATTAAAGAAGAATACATCATCTTTATTTACTGGAATTCCTTCTAAGGAACCTAATCCGTTTAGATAAGTAAGATCATTTAAACGCGCATTTGAATAATAAGTAGTTGTTACTTTGTATTCGTCTCCAACCTTTTGAACGAGGTCGTTAAAGGCGACTGCTCCAGAATGATAAGTGGTTTCAGTTTCATTTCCACTCACAACAAGGAATGTTGGTACAACACCTGCATCAAATCCGTATTTTGGATTGTTATCAACGGTTAAGCCGTAATCCTTTTTAAAATCTTTCCATTCTTGTTCGTTAATGAGGTTTCCATCATCATCGTATTTACGGATGCAATCATCACCATCAAGAACGTAGAGAATTTCTTCTCTTTTTTCCATATATTCATATAAGAAATGAGAATTAATATAAGCACAATCTTCACAACGATTTCTGCCAAAGTAAATCAAAGATTTATTCGCGTTTTTGTACATTTTTTTTAAGTCGCTAGGCACGACATAATACATGTTTGGTTTAGAGACGTATTGATCAATGTATTCAACAAACTTTTCTTTCTTTTCCATGACTTCGGTCGAAGAATTCGATGAAATAGATTGTTGGATTTGTCCTTTATTAAAAATAGAAAAGGATGTACTTCCGTTAACTAATTTAATGCCGTAGTCATTTTTTCCCTCAAAATCACTGACTTTCATGTAGTAAAGAACTAAATGATTATCTTTTATGTAGTCTTCACTTGCTTTCATAAAATATGAAAAGCATGAACAACCCTTTGGATCACAGACTAAAAGGAATGATTCTTTGTATTCAATCATCTGGGTTAAACGAGCATAAGAAATTTCGTGATACTTTTGGTGTGTCACTTCGCCATAGGTTAATTTGACCTTGTCATCCCCTTTTCCGCAAGCGGTTAAAGAGCCAAAAGTAATACACATTAAAGGGACTAAAAATAGCTTCGAAACCTTTTTCATTGCCTACATTATAAAGTCAATCCAAAAAATATCAATTCTTTTAATAAAAGGGTGCTCGAAAAAATATGTAAAAAAATTATTTGTTTTTTAGATAAATAATGATATTGTTTTATCAACTTAAAAAAACTTAAGTTTAATTCCGTTATTTATTGCTGATGGTTATGGAGGGTACTTATGGCATCCGAAGAAGTAATTATTTCCTTAAATAATGTCGTAAAACAATTCGACGATTTTAAAGCGGTCGATAATTTTACGTTAGACATTAAAAAAGGACAATTTGTGACCATTCTTGGTCCTTCGGGTTGTGGAAAAACAACCACTTTAAGAATGATTGGAGGTTTTGAACTACCAAGTTCAGGAACGATTCTCTTGAATAATCAAGATATTACGTTACTTCCTCCCTACAAACGACCAATTAACACAGTGTTCCAACGCTATGCGTTGTTCCCACACTTAAACGTTTATAATAACGTTGCTTTTGGTCTTAAACTCAAGAAAGTTGAGTACAAAAAAACAAACAAGAAAGGTGAAGAGGTTGTAAAACAACGTCATCTCACCACTCAAGAAATTGATGAGCTCGTCTATAAAGCTCTCGAGATCGTCGATCTAGAAGAACTCGAAGATAGAGACATCTCTACCCTTTCTGGTGGACAACAACAACGCGTCGCGATTGCTCGTTGTATTGTTAATAAACCAGAAATCCTTCTTCTTGACGAACCTTTAGGTGCACTTGACCTGAAGATGCGTAAAGAAATGCAGATTGAATTAAAGGCGATGCATAAACGTCTTGGAATGACATTTATCTATGTCACCCACGACCAAGAAGAAGCTTTAACAATGTCTGATATGATCGTTGTGATGAATGATGGTGTCATCCAACAGGTTGGAACACCTGAAGAAATCTATAATGAACCGGTGAACGCCTTTGTCGCCGACTTTATTGGAGAATCCAATATCTATAACGCTTTGATGACTTCTAAAAAAGTCATTAAATTCCTTGGACAAGAGTTCAAATGTTTAGATGACTACCCAGTTAATGAACGTTATGACGTTGTCATTCGTCCAGAAGACATCATCCTTGGTAAACCTGGCAAAGGCAAAGTTGATGGAGTGATCACCCAAAAAGTCTTTAAAGGTGTCCACTATGAATACGTCATCATGGTTGGTAAAAACGAAGTCATCGCTAAATCAACTGTCGCCTTCGATGAAGGACCAGTTTCGATTGATCTTAAGCCAGATGGTATTCACGTCATGAAGAAAGATAACCTCTCAAATATCTTCACTAATCTTGAAGTCAATAAAGATGACTCCGTTGATTTAAGTGATGGTTATCTAGATCTTGATTTAACACAAATCATTAAAGATTCATCTAAAGATGAAGATGGTTACATCGTTACCAAAGGTGGTAAAAAATTCGACTTCGCTGGAGCGAAAGTCTCCATTGAAGTTCCACTTGATAAAGTTGAACTCACTGATGATACCGAAGCCGGTACATTAGTTGGTCGAATTATTTCTTCCATCTATCATGGTGACCATTATCAAATCGTCGTTCGTTGCGCCGAAGACGAAGATTTCATTGTTGAAACCGAATACACCTTTAACGAAGGTGAAGAAGTCGGTATCAAAGTTGATAAGAAAAATATCAAAGTTCGTTTAAAAGGATCTGTTGACGACTATGAAATTTAAAAGGAAATACCTCGCGATTCCTTATGCGATCTTCTTGTCGCTATTCGTGATTATTCCAATCGGATTAATCATCTTTTACGCATTTACTGATGCTAGTGGTGCGCTTTCTTTTGATGCAGCGAAGAATTTCTTCACGAATAAAGGAAACTGGGATGTCCTTCTTGTTTCCCTCTTTATCGCGTTAGAAGCGACACTACTTTGTCTTTTAATTGGCTTTCCAATCGCTTATTTCCTCGCAAATAAGAAATACAACAAAAACGCTGTTCTTGTGATGCTCTTTATTATGCCAATGTGGATTAACTTTGTTCTTAGAACAACAGCCACACGTGACATCCTTTTTGCGATTGGAATTAACGGTGGTAACTATCCTTACCTCGCTACTTTAATTGGTATGGTTTATAACTATTTACCATTCGTTATTCTCCCACTTTATACAACAATGCTAAAACTCGACAAGAGTCAAATCGAAGCTTGTGCGGATTTAGGCGCAAACCCAACACAAGTCTTCTTTAAATCAATTCTGCCACAATCACTTCCAGGAATTATCTCGGCAGTGACAATGACATTTGTCCCAGTCATGTCATCTTATGTTATTTCTGATGCATTATCGGAAGGAAACATCGCTTTAGTTGGTAACTTTATTTACCTCAACTTTGCGAATAACCAATGGAATAACGGCTCATTTATGGCCTTTGTCCTACTCATCTTGGTTGCCATCTCTATGTTTGCCACCAAAGGTGAAAAGGAAGAAACGAGAGGTGGATTATGGTAAAGAAGATCCTCGCTCGTACTTATCTTTACATGATTTTATTTATCATGTATCTTCCAATCTTGGTTTTAATTGCCTTTGCTTTTTCCAGTAACGACGTTATCTCCTTTAGTGGAAACTATAACTTCTCATTCGTTTTATTTGAAAATTTGTTCTCGAACACGAAAGTCGCGAAACAAATTTGGACAGCGATGGGAAACACCGTGATCATCGCGGTTATCTCATCACTTATTTCCTTAGTATTAGGTACATTAGGTGCCATTGGAACATTCTATCTTTCAAAAAGAAAGAAAAAAGCGGTGGAATTTGCGACCCAAATCCCAATCGCTAACGCTGAAATTGTTATTGCACTTAGCTTAACAGTCATGTTTGTCTTCCTTGGAACCTATATTTTCAAAACCAAACTCTTTAGTTTCTGGACTCTTTTAATTGGTCATGTGGTCTTATCGATTCCATTTGTCTATTTAAACGTTAAACCAAAACTAACCCAG